>NZ_JACSLZ010000013.1:0-53606 GCF_018618395.1 Exiguobacterium sp. s149 | reverse complement strand
ACGCCGCCAGCGTTCGTCCTGAGCCAGGATCAAACTCTCCAAAGAATTTGATATAGCTCTTTAAAAATGACGAAGCTTGCGCTTCATTCGAAAATTGTAAATCATTTTTGCCTCATCGTTCAGTTTTCAAAGACCAAATGTTGTCGTGTTAGCGACTTTTTAATAATAGCGATTTGACCTTTTAAAGTCAACCGTTTTTTATTATTTTTTTAATTCGCATTCTGTTGTCCGTGTGTGAACAGCAGCGACGTTTATTAATATATCAGCGCCCCCTATTTTCGTCAACTGTTTTTCTAAAAAAACTTTATTTTTTGTTTTACGCTCTGTAACTGAACGAAAGAACGTTTTAAACAAACAAGCCCAGACGAATGTCTGAGCTTGTACTAGTACGCTGTCATGATGATTTAGATGACACACGTTTCTTCGTTTTGGCCTTGCCCGCTGTCGACGGTTTGACGCTCTCTGCCTGAGCAGGTGCTTGGAAGCGATGCAGCATCAAGACTTGATACGCATTGGCAAACACGAGCGTCGCTAACGCCGGCCACAAGAGAGCAATTTCATCCGTCGCCTGAAGGGCTGGAATCCATTCAATCAACGTGATGACAATCATCAAGAAGAGCGTCGGGATGAACGCACTCGCGTTCGTCTGCTTCGCCTTACTCGTCGCGATAATCCAAGATACCATCACCAACACGACCATTTCACCTATATAGCGCCACATATGATCGTTGCCGAACGCGAGCATGCGAAGATATACCGCATCAAATAACGCAAAGGCGATCAATAGCACTTGCACGCGATTCCATAACCTTGGTCCTCGGAACAAGTCCAATCCAACCCGGTGGACAATCAAATAAGCAAAGAATCCCATCATGCTAATTCCCGTCCACGTGCTCGAGTAGCTAAGCGCCGTGACGATTGCTTCCCAAGATTGACTCACTAAATAACCTGGATTGGCCAGTAAGTTCATCACAAACCCAAACAACGTCCCGAAGACGAGCGTCGTCCAAAACAACCTTAAAAATCCTTGTACCTTCATTTGTGAACCATTACCCTTCTATCTGTTGAATGACCGCTTGTGCCAATCCATCGTATGTTTTCTCAAACGGATGCCCGTCCCGATAAACCGATGGGGCAAAGTCTTCTTCGTTTTCGTACGGCTGACCGAGCGGAATTTGAGCGAGCAACTTGCTCTTCAATGCCTCGGACAACTTTTCGCCTCCACCGTAACCGAAGACATACTCTTTCTCTCCAGTCACTTTGCTTTCGAAGTACGCCATGTTCTCAATGATGCCGAGGACTTTGTGGTTCGTCTTAATCGCCATCGCCCCAGCCCGTGCAGCGACGAACGCAGCGGTCGCATGCGGTGTCGTGACAATCAACTCTTGGCATGCCGGGAGCATCGAATGAATATCGAGCGCGACATCACCCGTTCCTGGCGGTAAATCGAGGAGCAAGTAATCTAGGTCGCCCCATTCGACGTCGTTAAAGAAATTATTGAGCATCTTCCCGAGCATCGGTCCACGCCAGATGACCGGCGCGTTATCTTCGACAAAGAAGCCCATTGAAATGACTTTCACACCGAACCGCTCGACCGGAATGATTTTTTCTCCACGTACGACTGGTCTTTCTTCGATTCCGAGCATATCCGGCACACTAAAGCCATAAATGTCGGCATCAATCAATCCGACTTTTTTTCCGGCCCGCGCGAGCGCGACGGCTAAGTTGACGGAGACCGTCGATTTCCCAACGCCGCCTTTCCCTGATGCGATTGCGATGAACGTCGTGCCTGCGTTCTCACGAAGAATTGCCGGCTTTGTCGCTTCTTTCAAGCTCTCGTCATTGAGCGCCTCAAAGCGGAGGCCGACCGTCTTGAAACCTTTTCCTTTGAGCAACGTGACAATCTCTTGTTGAAGTTGGAGCTGTTCCCCGCTCCCGGTTTGACCGAGCGCGACTTTAACACTGACATAATCTTCTTTAATGCGAATATCCTTCACGCCAGCTGTATCTCCAAGCGTACGGTTGATTGTTGGATCGATCAACCCCGCCAATTCTTCACGAACTTGTTCTACTGTAAGCATGTGGTTTCCCCCTAATTTCTGTCTCGCTAACAGTATATCAAAAAAAGCGTTTTCTTGAGGGAACGGAATGCAACAATTTCATGAGCAACAAAAAAACTCTCCGCCCCAATGGACAGAGAGTTTGAACCAAATTGTTCGAAGATTAACGCTTCGAGAATTGTGGTGCGCGACGTGCAGCTTTAAGACCGTATTTTTTACGTTCTTTCATACGAGCGTCACGAGTCAAGAAGCCTTTTTCTTTGAGGCTTGGACGGAATTCTGGGTCCGCTTGAAGAAGCGCACGTGATACGCCGTGGCGAATCGCTCCAGCTTGTCCTGTGAATCCACCACCGTTAACGTTAACGATTACATCGTATTTACCTTCTGTTTCAGTCAATACGAGTGGTGATTTTGCCATCATGATCAAAGTCTCATGACCGAAGTATTCTGAAATATCACGGCCATTTACAACAACTTTGCCGTCACCTGCAACGAGGTGAACGCGAGCCACCGAGTGTTTGCGGCGGCCTGTTCCGTAGTAACGTACATCTGCCATCGTTTAGTTCCTCCCTGTGTCCCGATTAACCGCGAAGTTCGTAAACTTCTGGTTTTTGTGCTGCGTGGTTGTGCTCAGCTCCAGCGTAAACGTGGAGTTTGTTGAATGATTGACGTCCAAGTGATCCTTTTGGAAGCATCCCTTTGATTGCGAGTTCAAGCATACGCTCTGGACGTTTTGCGAGAAGCTCTTTTGCAGTTTGTGATTTCAAACCGCCTGGATGACCTGAATGACGGTAGTAAATCTTGTCGTTCAATTTGTTACCAGTCAAGTGGATTTTCTCAGCGTTGATGATGATGACGTGGTCTCCGCAATCAACGTGTGGTGTGAAAGTCGGCTTGTGCTTACCGCGAAGAAGTGATGCTACTTCACTAGTCAAACGACCAAGTGTTTTGCCTTCTGCGTCGATAAGGAGCCATTTGCGTTCTACTTCAGATGCTTTTGCCATGAATGTCGTGCGCATGTGGAATACCTCCTAAAATGTCTGTTTACTTAATTTTTTTAGTGCTTGTTTGATGCTTTATCATAATCCTAGTTTACGGGGCTAAGATTGTGGTTCATCTCTCAATGTGAAAATGAAATGCCAATGAATATAATACGATTTTATAGGGGGAATGTCAATCTACTTTTTCATAATTCACATTCCACAAATATAGACCGTGCGGTGGGGCTGTAATCCCAGCGCTACGCCGGTCTTTAGAAGCGATCATTCGACTCACATCGGCCGCCTCATATTTCCCTCGCCCGACCTCAAGCAACGTACCAACCATAATCCGAACTTGGTTATAGAGAAAGCCCGAGCCGACGAATCGGAAGTACATCTCATCGCCTGCTTCAACGAGCTCCGCTTCATAAATTGTTCTGACGCGGTCCTCCACTTCCGCCTTCGTCACCGAGAAGGACGTGAAGTCGTAGGTCCCGACTAATAGACGAAGCGCCTGGCGCATCCGCTCATGATCGAGCGTATACGTGACCGTCACGGCATGGTGGCGTCGGAACGGATCGGCGTCGCCTCGAAAGAAATAGCGATACTCTTTCCGTTTCGCCCCGTACCGTGCGTGAAACGAAGCATCGACCTCTTCGGCCGCTTGGACGAGGATATCATCCGGTAACATCGCATTCAACGCTTTGACGAACCGGTCGACCGGCATCGAGAGGTGCGTATCGAAATGCAAGACTTGCCCCCTCGCGTGGACCCGGGCATCCGTACGGCCCGAGGCCACGACTTTCACGGCTCGGCTATGCATCCGCGCCAAGACGGCCTCCACTTCGGCTTGAATCGTGTTTCCATTCGGTTGTACCTGGTAGCCCGCATAGTTCGTCCCGTCATACGCTACCGTCAGTTTGATTCGCTTCATCCAATCCCTCGCAATCCGATTAGAATGAGTGTCACGATGACAAAGATGAGGAGTAACGCCGTATCACGACGATGCCACGTCATCTCACGCAATCGTGTCCGTCCTTCACCCCCACGGTACCCTCGAGCTTCCATCGCCGTAGCGAGGTCCTCAGCGCGTTTAAACGCAGATACGAATAAAGGGATCATGAGCGGGACGACTGCCTTGAGGCGATCCGTGATGGGACCGCTCTTCAAATCGACCCCTCGTGCCTGTTGGGCCTTCATGATTCGATCCGTCTCGTCGGCCAACGTCGGCAAGAACCGGAGCGAGATCGACAACATGAGGGCGATCTCATGCGCCGGTACTTTAAAGCGTTCGAGCGGGCGGAGCCCGGCCTCAATCGAGTCGGTCAGTTCCATCGGTGTCGTCGTCAGCGTCACGAGCGTCGTCAACATGACGAGATAGAAGAAACGGAGCGAGACGATTAAGCCCATGCGGACACCTTCCGAATAAATTGCGAACGGTCCGAATGAAATCAACTCGGTTCCCTCGCGATTAAAGAACAACTGCAACAACAGCGTAAATAGGATCAGGAATAGAATCATCTTCAGTCCGTTCCATAAATACCGCCACGACAGTTGAGACAATCGCACGGCGAACAACGTGAAACCGAGCAAGAATACGTTCGTCCACAAGTTATCCGCCAAAAAGACGATTGGGATGAAGGCGAGGATAAACAACGTCTTCGCCCGCGCGTCGAGTGTGTGGAGCCACGAGTGTCCGGGAATGTACTGTCCGATAATCAAGTCGCTCTCCCCCTTCCTAGCTCGAACGCAATCCAGTCCGCCAATTCGTGCTCTGTTCGGAGCGACGGTGTGTCGACACCAAACACTGGGGCAAGTTCATTGGCGAAACGGAGCACGTGTGGAATCTCGAGCTGGAGCGTCTCGACGAGCGCCTCGTCTTTGAATAAGTCGAACGGATCTCCGTCAAAGGCGACCTGTCCGCGTTCCATGACGACGACACGTTCCGCATAGGCCAACACGTCATCCATATCGTGCGAGACGAGGATGAGTGTCAAATCGAGTTCTTGTTTTAATTGTTTGAATAACGCCAGCATCTCGCGACGACCGAGCGGGTCGAGCCCTGCCGTCGGTTCATCCACGACGAGAACGTCCGGACGGCTCGCGAGTACTCCGGCGATAGCGACACGGCGCATCTGTCCGCCTGAGAGATCGAACGGCGAACGGCTCCAAAGCGCTTCATCGAGCCCGACAAGGCGTAAGGCGACATGGGCCCGTTCTTTCGCTTCGTCTTCAGACGCCCCGAAGTTACGTGGGCCGAACATGACGTCGCGTTCGACCGTCTCTTCAAATAATTGATGTTCCGGATATTGAAAGACGAGCCCAACGCGGCGCCGAAGCGGGAGTAAGCTTTGCTTTTTATCGCGACGCTTCGTGATTGCACGGACTTCGATGTCATCGACGACGACACGACCTTTTGTCGGCCGCAACAGGCCGTTCATATGTTGAACGAGCGTTGATTTCCCAGAGCCGGTATGGCCAAGAAACGCAACAAGCGCCCCCGACGGAATCATCACATTCACATCGCGCAGCGCGGTTCGTTCAAACGGAGTATTCAATTGATATTGGTAAGTCACTTCTTCAATGCTAATCGGCATAGATGGTTCACCAACTCCGAATGTTGTAGCATCAGACGATCGAGTGGTATGCCCCGTTCCTTCAGTTCGAGTTGCATCCGGACAATAAACGGTACGTCGAGCTGAATGGCTCGTAACGCCTCCGGATTTTGAAACACGTCTTCGGGTGTGCCAGTCATCGCAATCTTGCCTTTCGACAATGCAATGATACGGTCGGCAAACAACACTTCGTCGAGCTCGTGGGTAATGGCGACAACGGTCATCCCTTCTGAGACAAGCTGTTGCACCGTTTCAATCACCTCTTTGCGCCCAATCGGGTCAAGCATCGAGGTAGCTTCATCGAGCACGAGGACATGCGGGCGCATTGCGAGAGCCGAAGCAATCGCAACACGCTGCTTTTGTCCACCGGATAACTGATGCGGTTCACGGTCCGCTAGTTCCGATAATCCAACGCGCGCTAGACTGTCATCAATTCGACGAACCATTTCTTGACGTGGAAGCCCCATGTTTTCGAGAGAGAATGCCACATCATCGCGCACGGTCGCCCCGACAAACTGGTTGTCGGGATTTTGGAAGACGACACCGATCCGTTTCCGAACGTCCCACACGTCTGTGGCGTCCGTTGGATCGAGTGCCTCAACCCGGACTTCTCCTTCTTGAGGAAGCAAAAGCCCATTCCACAACTTCGTCAAAGTCGACTTACCAGAACCGTTATGGCCAACGATTGCGAGCCATTCCCCTTTGTATACGTCGAGTGACAACCCATTGAGGGCTGGCTCGGTCTGTCCCGGGTAACGAAACACGATATCGCGTACCATAATTTGAGATTCCATCTGCCGACTCCTTTCCGATGTGGAAACAGGGCAATACGTCACCGCATGCCCTGTTGACTGCCTAATGAATTAGACGAGTTCGATGATTACGACTTCCGCACCGTCACCGCGGCGTGGGCCGACTTTCATGATGCGTGTGTATCCACCTTGACGTTCAGCGTAGCGTGGTGCCACGTCTTCGAACAATTTTTGGATTGCGTCTTTTTCTCCAGCGTTCTCTTTGCGAACGAATGAAGCTACTTGACGACGGGCATGAAGATCGCCACGTTTCCCAAGAGTGATCAATTTTTCAACGACTGGGCGAAGTTCTTTCGCTTTTTGTTCAGTTGTTTGAATGCGCTCGTTGATAATAAGGTCAGTTGCAAGATCACGTAAAAGTGCCTTACGTTGCGAGCTTGTACGGCCGAGTTTCGAATAAGCCATTACATTTCCCTCCTTCGTTTGAACTTAGTCTTCTTTACGCAAGCCCAAACCGAGTTCGTCCAACTTGAGTTGAACTTCTTCGAGTGATTTACGTCCGAGGTTACGAACTTTCATCATCTCTTCCTCAGATTTGTTTGCGAGTTCTTGAACCGTGTTGATGCCAGCGCGCTTCAAGCAGTTGTACGAACGAACTGAGAGATCGAGTTCTTCAATCGTCATTTCGAGTACTTTTTCTTTTTGGTCTTCTTCTTTCTCGACCATAATTTCTGCATTGAGAGCTTCGTCAGTCAAGCCAACAAAGATGTTCAAGTGTTCTGTCAAAATTTTCGCCCCGAGCGATACCGCTTCTTCCGGACGGATTGAACCATCTGTCCACACGTCTAATAGAAGCTTATCGAAGCTAGCATCTTGACCGACACGTGTTTTATCTACTTCGTAGTTCACGCGTTGAATCGGTGTGTAGATCGAATCGATTGGAATTACGCCAATCGGCATATCATCACGTTTGTTATCTTCTGCCTGGACGTAACCACGGCCACGGCGAGCAGTCAAACGCATGCGAAGCGTCGCGTTGTCAGCGAGAGTCGCGATGTGGAGCTCAGGATTCAAGATTTCAACGTCGCTATCATGGGTAATGTCTGCCGCAGTGACAGCACCGGCACTTGAAACATTAATCTCAAGCGTTTTCTCTTCGTCCGAGTACACTTTGAGTGCCAACTTCTTGAGGTTAAGTACGATTTGCGTGACGTCTTCGACGACTCCGTCAATCGTAGAGAACTCATGAAGTACGCCATCGATTTGAACCGCTGTTACCGCTGCACCAGGGAGCGATGACAAAAGAATTCGACGTAGTGAGTTGCCGAGAGTCGTGCCATATCCACGTTCAAGCGGTTCCACCACGAATTTACCAAACGTAGCATCCTCGCTGATTTCGACCGTTTCGATCTTTGGTTTTTCAATCTCGATCATCTGAACCCCTCCTTGAGTGTATCCTGCCATGCAGCGCGAGCTGCATTGTATATGCTGTTTGTGCTAGGTAAGCCCTTCACACGCACAAGCGATTATACGCGGCGACGTTTTGGAGGGCGGCAACCGTTGTGCGGAACTGGTGTTACGTCACGGATTGCAGTTACTTCAAGACCAGTAGCTTGGAGGGCACGGATAGCCGCTTCACGTCCAGCACCAGGACCTTTAACGTTAACTTCTACTGTACGCATACCGTTGTCCATTGCAACTTTCGCTGCAGTTTCAGCAGCCAATTGTGCTGCGAACGGAGTCGATTTACGTGATCCTTTAAATCCAAGGTTACCAGAAGTAGCCCATGAGATCGCGTTACCTTGCGTGTCAGTGATTGTAATGATTGTGTTGTTGAAAGTAGAACGGATGTGTACCACACCGACTTCAACATGTTTTTTGACTTTACGTTTTGAACGTACATTTTGCTTACGTTTCGCCATTGTTCAATTCCCTCCTTTACTTCTTCTTGTTCGCTACTGTACGGCGTGGGCCTTTACGAGTACGCGAGTTGTTCTTCGTGTTTTGTCCGCGAACAGGGAGACTACGACGGTGACGAACACCGCGATAAGCGCCGATTTCAATCAAACGTTTAATGTTGAGTGAAACTTCACGACGAAGGTCACCTTCAACTTTGATTCCGTCAATTGCTTCACGGATACGGTTGATTTCGTCTTCTGTCAAATCACGTGTGCGTGAATCTTCAGATACGTTTGCAGTCTTCAAAATTTCTTGTGCTCTTGTTTTACCAATACCAAAGATGTATGTGAGCGAAATAACGATACGTTTTTCGCGTGGAATATCTACACCAGCAATACGTGCCATGTGTGCACCTCCTCTTAGATTAACCTTGTTTTTGTTTGTGTTTCGGGTTTTCGCAAATTACCATTACTTTACCCTTACGACGAATAACTTTACATTTTTCGCAGATCGGTTTTACCGACGGTCTTACTTTCATGATTATACCCTCCTCCTGGAAAAATCGGAGTTACTTGTAACGGTACGTAATCCGCCCGCGAGTCAAGTCGTACGGAGACAACTCGACAGTTACGCGGTCACCTGGAAGGATTCGAATATAGTGCATCCGAATTTTCCCTGAGACGTGCGCGAGCACCGTGTGGCCGTTTTCTAACTCCACTTTAAACATTGCGTTTGGAAGTGGTTCGACAACAGTGCCTTCCACTTCAATGACATCTTGTTTCGCCATCATTTATTCCCCTTTCTATATGAAGATATTTAGGAGCACAGACGATCTATCGCATTGTACTGTGAGAGAAGGATCCGTTACGGATCAGCACGAAGCAATAGAGCCTCATTCACCGGAATCGAGTTTCGTTAAAATCTCGTATCCATCGTCTGTGATGGCGATGGTGTGCTCAAAGTGGGCGCACATGCTACCGTCCACTGTCACAACTGTCCAGTTGTCAGCCAGTGTTCGAACATAGCGTTGACCAGCATTGACCATTGGTTCAATGGCTAACGTCATTCCAGTCTTCAGGCGCGGCCCTTTCCCCGGTGGACCATAGTGCGGAATTTGCGGTTCTTCATGCAAATTTTGTCCGACACCATGACCGACGTATTCGCGGACGACAGAGAAATCATGAGATTCCACATACGCTTGAATCGCATGCGAAATGTCTGTCAGACGCTGCCCAGCCTTAGCGTGCTCCAATCCTTTATACAGACTTTCTTCAGTTACGTCAAGTAACTGCTGCGTCTCTGCTGAGATTGTTCCCACTGGATACGTCCAAGCGGAATCTCCATGGTATCCGTTATAGTAGGCACCGATGTCGATTGAGATGATATCTCCATCGTTCAATACCCGCTTTCCGGGAATCCCATGAACAAGCTCTTCGTTCACTGAAGCACAAACGCTACCGGTAAACCCGTTGTAGCCTTTGAACGACGGTGTCGCACCTTGGCTGCGAATGTATTCTTCCGCGATCCGGTCGAGCTCAAGCGTCGTAATACCTGGTTTGATGTGCTCTTTGAGCACCTGGTGTGTTCGAGCAACAATTTGCCCAGCCTCACGCATAATCGCTATTTCACGAGGCGTCTTCGTGATGATCATTCAGTACCACCGAGTAACGCTTTGACATCGGCGTATACGACATCGATTGGACGATCTCCATCCAATGTACGAAGATACCCTTTTTCAGCGTAAAAGTCAATGAGTGGTTTCGATTGCTCGATGTTGACGTCAAGGCGACGGCGGACCGTTTCCTCTTTATCGTCTTCACGTTGCATGAGAGCCGACCCATCCACATCACAGATGCCTTCCACTTTAGGTGGGTTGAAGATCACATGATATGTCGCACCGCACGTCGGGCAGATCCAACGACCTGTCAAACGCGGGACGAGAATTTCCGCATCCACATCGATATTCACGACATGGTCAATCTGTTTTCCCAAATCTTTAAGCAAACTTTCGAGTGCCTCTGCTTGAGCAACAGTACGCGGGAATCCATCGAGTAGGAAGCCGTTTTTCGTATCATCTTGACTCAAACGCTCACGTACGATTCCGATTGTTACCTCATCCGGTACGAGTTCGCCTTTATCCATGAACGATTTTGCTTCTTTGCCGAGTGGCGTTCCGCCTTTGATTGCCGCACGAAACATGTCGCCTGTCGAAATGTGTGGGATTTGGTACTCTTCAACGATTTTAGCCGCTTGAGTCCCTTTCCCTGCACCCGGTAAGCCCATGAGTACTAGATTCATCTCAGTTAGCCTCCAGTTTTGATTTTCACAACACGTCGTAAACACGACAGGAAGGAAGGGTGTACCCTTCCTTCCGCTTTAACGGATAAAGCCTTTGTAGTGTCGTTTTACGAGTTGACTTTCGATTTGTTTCATCGTTTCGAGGGCTACCCCGATCACGATCAACAAGCTCGTTCCTCCGATTTGCACCGAAGTTGGGAGACCGGCAAGCTTAATGAAGATTGTCGGCATGATCGCAACGAGCGATAGAAAAATCGCTCCGAAGAATGTCAAACGATAGAGCAACTTCGTGATGTACTGTTCTGTTTGCGCCCCAGGACGAATCCCAGGAATATAGCCACCTTGCTTCTGCAGGTTTTCTGCCATCTGTTCAGGATTGACCTGAATGAATGTATAGAAGTAAGCGAACGCGATGATGAGCGCTACGTAGATTGACATTCCGATTGGAGCTGTCGTATCGAAGTAGGTCTGCAACTTCTGCGTCGTTTCCGGAGAAGCAATGAAGCTTGCAACAGTTGGTGGTGTCACCATGAAGGAAATCGCGAAGATAACCGGGATGACACCGGCAGCGTTTAGTTTGATTGGCAAGTGCGTCGACTGTCCGCCCACAGGGGTACGGTTCGCCGTGCGTTTTGCGTATTGAATCGGAATTTTGCGAGCGGCCTGTTGAACATAAATGATCCCCATAGTCACCGCAAGGATAACGAGCAATAACACAACCAAGTAAACGATGTTAATGAATAACGCATCTCCAGCATTTTGGAGCTTCGTCTCATAAATCTGCGTGAAGATTCTTGGGAACCCAGCGACGATACCGGCGAAGATAATGATGGAAATACCATTCCCAACACCTTTCTCCGTCGTCATCTCACCAAGGAACATCAAGAACGCCGTACCGGCAGTCAGTACGATCGCGATCACGAAATAGGTTGCCGTGCCCCACGTCTCATTGACGAGACCTGGATAGAGGCGGTTAAATCCAAACGACAATGAAGTCGCTTGAATAAACCCTAAGATGATCGTCCCATAGCGCGTGACCGTCGCTAGCTTTTTACGTCCAGACTCGCCTTGTTTTGCCCATTCGGCAAACTTCGGAACGACGTCCATTTGTAAGAGCTGCACAACGATCGATGCCGTAATATACGGCATGATCCCCATTGCGAACAGGGAGAAGTTCTGTAAAGCATTTCCTCCAAACAAGTTCAAGAAGTCGAGTAGACCTCCTGAGTCAAAACGCAACACATCCGTATTCACCATCGGCACCGGGATATGGGCCCCGATGCGGAAAATGATGATGATTGCGAGTGTGAAGAGAATACGCTGTCGAATATCTTTCACGCGCCACATATTGGAGATCGTCTGAAACATCAGATCACCTCAACTGAACCGCCAGCTGCTTCGATCGCTTCTTTCGCTGCACCCGAGAATTTGTTGGCTTTTACAGTCAATTTTGTTTCAAGCTTGCCGTTAGCAAGTACTTTGATTCCGTCTTTAGCAGAGCTGACAACACCAGTCTCGATTAAGAGTTCTGGAGTAACTTCAGTACCTGCTTCGAAACGGTTAAGCGTGTCTAGGGAAACAACTGCATACTCTTTACGAGTAGGGTTGTTGAAACCGCGTTTTGGAAGACGACGGTAAAGTGGGTTTTGCCCACCTTCAAATCCTGGACGAACGCCACCGCCCGAACGAGCTTTTTGACCTTTATGTCCACGGCCAGAAGTTTTACCGTTACCAGTCGCCATACCGCGACCGACACGGTTGCGTTCGTGACGCGAACCTGGAGTTGGCTTCAATTCATGGAGTTTCATAGTGGCACCTCCTTATTTAATAAAATCTGGATTATTCGTTGATTTCGTTTACAGTCACAAGGTGCGACACCTTTTTGATCATACCACGCATCGCTACGTTGTCAGGGACAACAACAGTCTGATGCATTTTACGAAGACCGAGTGTACGTACTGTTACACGCTGATCCTCAGGACGACCAATGATGCTGCGTGTGAGGGTGATTGCGAGTTTCGCCATGTCTAATTCCCTCCCTTATTTAAGAAGTTCTTCTACGCTTTTACCGCGTAGTTTAGCAACTTCCTCTGCTTTTTTAAGCTCTGTCAAGCCTTGTACCGTCGCACGGACGATGTTGATTGGTGTGTTAGATCCAAGCGATTTCGAAAGGATGTCACCTACACCTGCAAGTTCGAGCACTGCACGAACTGGTCCACCTGCGATAACCCCAGTACCTTCAGAAGCTGGTTTCATGAATACACGACCTGCTCCGAATACTCCTGTGATTTCGTGTGGAATTGTTGTACCGACCATCGGTACTTGAACCATGTTTTTCTTAGCGGCTTCAATAGCCTTGCGGATCGCTTCTGGCACCTCTTGTGCCTTACCTGTACCGAAACCGACGTGACCATTCTTGTCACCTACGACGACGAGAGCGGCGAAACGGAAGCGACGGCCACCTTTCACGACTTTCGCGACGCGGTTTACGGTAACAACGCGTTCTTCGAGTTGTTCCATGTTAACGTCTAACTGGCGCATCGAGTGTCCCCTCCTTTTTGTTAGAATTTAAGACCTGCTTCACGAGCTGCTTCAGCAACAGCTTTGACGCGGCCATGATAGAGGTATCCACCACGGTCGAACACAACAGTGTCGATACCTTTCTCGAGTGCACGTTCAGCTGCAAGTTTACCAACAGCTTTCGCTGCTTCAACGTTGCCGCCGTTTGTAAGATCGAGAGCTTTATCTTTCGAAGATGCTGACACAAGCGTTGTTTGTGCTGCATCATCGATGAGTTGAACGTAGATGTGCTTGCTCGAGCGGAATACGTTCAAACGTGGACGAGCTGCTGTCCCCGTGATCGTACGACGTACACGAGCATGACGTTTCTTACGAACTGCATTTTTGTCTGCTTTTGTGATCATTTATGCCACTCCTTTCCGTTCATTTCGTGACGAATTACTTACCAGTCTTACCTTCTTTACGGCGAATACGTTCATCAGAGTAACGAACACCTTTACCTTTGTAAGGTTCTGGAGCACGGTACGAGCGGATTTGAGCTGCAACGTGACCGACGCGCTCTTTGTTAATCCCTTTAACGATGATTTGCGTGTTTGAAGGAACTTCAATCTCGATACCTTCTTCAGCAACGTACTCGATTGGGTGCGAGTAACCGAGGCTGAGGACGAGTTTGTTACCTTGCTTAGCTGCACGGTAACCAACCCCTGAGATCTCAAGTGTTTTCTGGAATCCGTTAGACACACCTTCCACCATGTTGGCGATAAGGGCACGTGTCGTACCGTGGATCGTACGGTTCTCTTTCGAGTCATCCGGACGAACAACAGTCAATTCGTTTTCTTCAACTTTGATTTCCAAGGCCGGGTTAGCTGAAAGCGAAAGTTCACCTTTAGCACCTTTTACTGTGACCGTGTTGTCTTCTGCAACCGATACAGTAACGCCAGCTGGAATCGTAACTGGTTTTTTACCAATACGTGACATTGATTACACCTCCGTTCTTGTTAGAAAAGTGACTTACCAGATGTAGGCGAGCACTTCGCCGCCGACTTGTTGTTGGCGAGCTTCTTTATCAGTCATAAGACCTTTTGATGTCGAAAGAACTGCGATACCGAGTCCTCCGAGTACTTTTGGTACTTCATCTGCTTTTGCGTATACACGAAGACCTGGTTTCGAAATGCGTTTGAGACCAGTGATAACACGTTCGTTGCTTGCTCCGTATTTAAGGAACAAACGAAGTGTACCTTGCTTAGCGTCCTCGATATATTCAACATCGCGAATGAAACCTTCACGCTTGAGGATCTCTGCAACCTCACGTTTGATATTAGAAGCTGGAAGCTCTAATTTTTCATGGCGAACCATGTTAGCGTTACGGATACGTGTAAGCATATCTGCAATTGGGTCTGTCATTACCATGCGATGTACCTCCTTTCACACTGTTAGTGGATTACCAACTTGCTTTTTTAACACCAGGGATTTGACCTTTGTATGCAAGATCACGGAACTTGATACGGCTGATCCCGAATTTACCCATGTAACCATGTGGACGACCTGTGATGCGGCAACGGTTATGAAGACGCACAGGTGAAGAGTTACGTGGCAATTTGCTGAGTCCGATGTAGTCGCCTTCAGCTTTCAATTGTGCACGTTTCTCAGCGTACTGGGCAACGAGTTTCTCGCGTTTTTGTTCGCGATTCACCATTGACTTTTTAGCCATGTTGTCGACCTCCCTTTAGATTATTTTTGGAATGGCATTCCGAGAAGTGTGAGCAATTCACGAGCTTCTTCGTCTGTGTTCGCTGTTGTAACAACAACGATATCCATACCGCGTACTTTTGTTACTTTATCGTAATCGATCTCAGGGAAAATAAGTTGCTCTTTCACACCAAGCGTGTAGTTACCGCGTCCGTCGAATGCTTTCTTCGATACACCACGGAAGTCACGTACACGTGGAAGTGAAACAGTTACCAATTTGTCGAGGAAATCGTACATACGCTCGCCACGAAGAGTAACCTTCGCACCGATTGGCATGCCTTCACGAAGTTTGAAACCAGCGATTGATTTCTTAGCCTTCGTTACGAGTGGTTTTTGACCAGAAAGAATTGATAATTCTTCCACTGCCATGTCAAGAGCCTTCGAGTTCGAAACAGCGTCACCTACACCCATGTTGATGACGATCTTGTCGACCTGTGGGACTTGCATAACTGAGTCATAGTTGAATTTATCCATCATCGCTTTCACGATGTCGCTTTTATACTTCTCTTGCAAACGGTTCATAGTCGAATGGACCTCCTTTCGTCACGTTCTTCTTATTTATCGAGTACTTCGCCCGATTTCGCGACACGAACTTTTTTACCATCGACTACTTTGAAACCAACGCGAGTTGGTTTGCCCGTTTTAGGGTCGAGTGGCATGACGTTCGAGACGTGAATTGGTGCTTCGATTTCAAGGATACCGCCTTGTGGATTCGCTTGTGATGGTTTCGAGTGTTTTTTAATCACGTTGATACCTTCTACGACTACGCGGTTCTTGCTTGGCATAGCTTTGAGGATAACCCCTTGCTTGCCTTTATCTTTACCAGACATTACCTGGACTGTATCGCCTTTTTTAACATGCATCGTTTTGCGCACCTCCTTATAGGATTGAAATTGGAAATTAAAGTACTTCCGGTGCCAACGAAACGATCTTCATGAATTCTTTTTCACGAAGTTCACGTGCAACTGGCCCGAAGATCCGAGTGCCGCGTGGGCTCTTGTCATCTTTGATGATGACTGCTGCGTTCTCATCGAAACGGATGTACGAACCATCTTTACGACGAGCGCCGCGTTTTGTACGAACGACAACTGCTCTGACAACGTCACCTTTTTTAACAACGCCACCTGGTGTTGCTTGTTTTACCGTTGCGACGATAATGTCACCGATGTTGGCAGTCTTACGACCTGAACCACCGAGGACTTTAATTGTCAACAGTTCACGCGCGCCAGAGTTGTCTGCTACTTTCAAGCGAGATTCTTGTTGAATCATGCGAGTGTACCTCCCTCCGGATGTTTATAGATCCGAACTGTTATTAGATGATTACTGACTCTTCTACTACTGTTACGAGACGGAAACGTTTGTCTTTAGAAAGCGGACGTGTTTCCGCGATGCGTACCACATCGCCGATTTTAGCGACATTGTTCTCATCGTGTGCTTTAAATTTCTTCGTGTAGTTTACACGTTTGCCATAAAGCTTATGACGTACTTTTGTTTCAACTGCAACGACGATCGTTTTGTCCATTTTGTCAGACACGACGCGTCCAGTGAGTACTTTACGCTTATTGCGTTCCATGAGTGTTACCTCCTCTTAAAGAATCCGATTAGATTAGCCGTTGTTGATGCCGAGTTCGCGTTCACGAAGAATCGTTTTAGCACGCGCAATCGACTTGCGTACTTCACGGATACGAGCAGGATTCTCAAGCTGACCTGTAGCCAATTGGAAACGAAGGTTAAAGAGTTCTTCTTTCCACTCGCCTACTTTACCGTTGAGCTCTTCAGTTGTTGATTGACGGAGATCAGTTGCTTTCATTCGTATCACCACCATTTTCTTCACGTTTCACGAACTTACATTTAACTGGAAGTTTGTGTGCAGCAAGACGAAGCGCCTCACGTGCTACTTCCTCAGATACACCCGCGATTTCAAACATAACTTTGCCAGGCTTAACTACAGCTACCCAGCCTTCTGGAGCACCTTTACCCGAACCCATTCGGACTTCGAGAGGCTTTTTCGTGTATGGCTTGTGTGGGAAGATCTTGATCCACACTTTACCACCACGTTTCATATAACGTGTCATTGCGATACGTGCTGATTCGATTTGACGGTTTGTGATCCAGCTCGCTTCGAGCGATTGGAGACCGAATTCACCGAAATGAACTGTTGTGCCGCGTTTTGCATTTCCGCGCATTTTACCACGGTGTACACGACGATATTTCACGCGTTTAGGTAACAACATAGTGTGTTGCCTCCTTCCTGAAAGAGTGTTTATTATTCAGCGTTTTTAGCTGTGTTGTTTTTTGTTGGAAGAACTTCACCATGGTACAACCAGACTTTAATCCCGATTTTACCATAAGTTGTGTCAGCTTCAGCTGTTCCGTAGTCGATATCGGCACGGAGTGTGTGAAGTGGAACTGTTCCTTCCGAGTACTTCTCTGAACGAGCGATATCAGCGCCACCAAGACGACCAGAAACTTCTGTTTTGATCCCTTTGATGCCAGTGCGCATCGAACGTTGGATTGATTGTTTCATTGCACGACGGAATGACACACGGCCTTCCAATTGACGAGCGATGTTTTCAGCAACAAGTTTAGCGACAGCGTCCGCGTTTTTCACTTCAACAACGTTGATGTGAACACGTTTGCCTTCAGCAAGCTTGATGATGTTTTTACGGAGTGATTCGATTTCCGAACCACCTTTACCGATAACCATACCTGGTTTCGCAGTGTGAAGTGAAATGTTTACGCGATTTGCAGCGCGTTCGATTTCTACTTTAGAAACACTAGCATCCTTCATTTTGTTTTCGATGTATTCACGAATAACGAAGTCTTCATGAAGGAGATCTGCGTAGTCTTTCTCAGCGTACCAACGCGAATCCCAGTCTTTGATAATACCAACGCGAAGACCGTGCGGATTTACCTTTTGACCCACTACATATCCCTCCTTATTTCTCAGTTACCACGATGTGGATGTGGCTTGTGCGTTTGTTAATGCGGCTTGCGCGACCCATCGCACGTGGGCGGAAGCGTTTGAGTGTTGGACCTTCGTTGACGAAGATTTCCGACACTACAAGGTTCTCAATATTCATATCGTAGTTGTGCTCTGCATTTGCAATCGCTGACTTCAATACTTTTTCAACGATTGGCGACGCTGCCTTGTTCGTGTGAGCAAGGACAGAGAGCGCTTCGCCGACTTGTTTCCCGCGAATTAAGTCTACAACGAGACGTGCTTTGCGAGGAGCAAGACGGACCATATTAGCTGATGCTTTAGCTTGCATGGATTTGACCTCCCCTCAAATTACCGTTTCGTTTTCTTGTCTGATCCGTGACCTTTGTACGTACGTGTTGGAGCGAATTCACCAAGTTTGTGACCGACCATGTCTTCTGTCACGAATACTGGTACGTGTTTACGACCATCGTGTACACCGAACGTGTGACCCATGAATTCTGGGAAGATTGTCGAGCGACGTGACCAAGTTTTGATGACTTGCTTCTCACCAGATTCGTTAAGTTTGTCAACTTTAGCGAGCAAATGGTGATCTGCGAATGGACCTTTTTTCAAGCTGCGACCCATGATAGAACCTCCCTTTGGAATGATTCGGGAACGGCCCTTTCGAACCGCCCGAGAATCATGTAGTAATTATTTCTTACGGCGACGAAGGATGTACATGTCGCTCGATTTGTTTTTCTTACGTGTTTTAAGACCAAGAGCTGGTTTACCCCAAGGAGTAAGTGGGCCCGAACGACCGATTGGCGCACGACCTTCACCACCACCGTGTGGGTGATCAACCGGGTTCATTACAGAACCACGTACTGTTGGGCGTTTGCCTAACCAACGTGAACGTCCTGCTTTACCGATGTTTACGAGTTCGTGTTCTTCGTTACCAACTGAACCGACTGTCGCGCGGCAAGTGCCGAGGAACAAGCGTGATTCACCTGATTGAAGACGAACGATAACGTACTTGCCGTCACGTCCTTGGATTTGTGCCGATGCACCAGCCGCACGAACAAGCTGACCGCCCTTACCAGGCTTAAGCTCGATGTTGTGGATAGTAGTACCGACAGGGATGTTCATAAGTGGAAGAGCGTTCCCCACTTTGATATCCGCTTCTGGGCCAGCCATGATTTCCATGCCTACTTTGATGCCCTTAGGAGCGAGGATGTAACGTTTCTCACCATCTGCATAGTTGATGAGGGCGATGTTTGCTGAACGGTTTGGATCGTATTCGATCGTAGCAACGCGTCCGACGATGCCATCTTTGTTACGTTTGAAATCGATGATACGGTATTTACGTTTGTGTCCGCCACCTTGGTGACGTACTGTCAAACGACCTTGGTTGTTACGACCGCCTTTTTTCGAAAGCTTTTCAGTTAACGATTTTTCAGGGCGATTCGTTGTGATCTCTGCAAAGTCGAGAGATGTCATGTTACGGCGACCGTTAGTGGTCGGCTTAAACTTTTTAATTGCCATCGAGGATTCCCTCCTTTTCTTCTAAGGTAGTAAATTAACCGAGGAAGTCGATTGTGTTGCCTTCAGCAAGAGTTACGATCGCTTTTTTACGACGCGATGTGTAACCAGAGTGACGACCGACACGTTTCGCTTTCGGTTTCATGTTCATTGTGTTTACCGAAGCAACTTTCACGTTGAAGATTGTTTCGATAGCGTGCTTCACTTGTGATTTAGTCGCTTTAACGTCGATCTCGAAAACGTATTTGTTAGCTTCCATGAGGCTAACAGAACGCTCAGTGATGATAGGACGTTTGATGATATCGTATGCTTGAGCCATTATGCAAGCACCTCCTCTACCTTCGCAACCGCATCTTTAGTGAAGATGACTTTGTCGTTAGCAACGAGGTCAAGAACGTTAACGCCGGCTGCTTCGATCACAGTCACTCCTGGGATGTTACGAGCTGCGAGAGCGATAGTCTCATTGTAGTCCGCTGTGACTACAAGAGCCTTACGTTCTACTGATAGGCCAAGAAGTACAGCGACCATATCTTTTGTTTTTGGTGCATCGAAAGCAAGGCCTTCGAGGACGATCATTTCGTTGTTTTTCACTTTTGACGACAAAGCCGAGAGAAGTGCAAGACGACGAACTTTTTTAGGAAGCTTGTAAGAGTATGAACGTGGTGTTGGACCGAAGACTGTACCACCACCAACCCATTGTGGTGAGCGGATAGAACCTTGGCGCGCACGACCAGTTCCCTTTTGTTTCCATGGTTTACGGCCGCCACCGCGTACTTCCGAGCGACCTTTCGTATCGTGAGTACCTTGACGGCGTGATGCTTGTTGCATAACAATCGCGTCATAAAGTACTGAGTCATTTGGCTCGATACCGAAGATGGCTTCTGCCAATTCGATTTCGCCAACTTGTGAACCTGTTTGGTTAAGCAAAGCTACTTTAGGCATTCGTAATTCCTCCTTTCCGTGCAGTTAATTAGTTACCCTTTACCGCTGTTTTGATGATGACGTTCGACTTGCGAGCGCCTGGGATTGCGCCTTTAACGAGTACAAGGCCGCGTTCCACGTCAACTTTGACAACTTCAAGGTTTTGAATCGTTTTACGCTCGCCACCCATTTGACCAGGAAGAAGCTTCCCTTTAAATACGCGGTTAGGAGCTACAGGACCCATCGAACCAGGACGACGGTGGTAGCGCGAACCGTGAGCCATTGGTCCACGTGATTGTCCGTGACGCTTGATCGCACCTTGGAATCCTTTACCTTTCGATGTACCTGTTACGTCTACTAATTCACCTGCAGCGAAAATGTCCGCCTTGATCTCTTGACCGATTTCGTATCCTTCTACTGAAGTACGAATCTCTTTGATGAAGCGCTTAGGTGTCGCACTTGCTTTCGCAGCGTGACCTTTTGCTGGTTTGTTTTGACGTGATTCTTTGATGTCGCCGAAACCGAGTTGAACTGCTTCGTAACCGTCTGTTTCAACTGTTTTAAGTTGAAGAACAACGTTTCCTTCGACAGCAACTACTGTTACTGGTACGACTTCGCCTGCTTCGTTGAAGATTTGAGTCATACCGAGTTTTGTTCCTAAGATTCCTTTAGCCATGAGATACACCTCCTGTTTAATAATTATTGTCTCTTCTGGCTAGTATCTACTATATGAAGAATTAAAGTTTGATTTCGATGTCAACACCTGATGGTAATTCGAGACGCATAAGCGCATCAACCGTTTTTGGTGTTGGGTTAACGATGTCGATCAAGCGTTTGTGTGTACGCATTTCGAACTGTTCACGAGCATCTTTGTACTTGTGAACGGCACGAAGGATCGTGTAGATCGATTTGTCAGTTGGAAGCGGGATTGGTCCCGAAACCTTTGCACCTGAACGCTTCGCAGTATCAACGATTTTCTCAGCTGATTGATCGAGTACGCGATGGTCGTATGCTTTTAAACGAATACGGATTTTTTCATTTGCCATGTAAGTTTCCCTCCTTTGTCGCCTATTTTAAAAATAGACAGTTCTCCGCGGAAATTTCCACACCGGCCATGGCAAAGCTGCCTGGCGTGTCATAACCTCCCGCTTCATCGCAGCGTGCTTGTGTCAGCAGAGGTATCCGATCATTGCAAATCAACGATTGGACCCGATTTCTGCTGTAAAGTCTCTCACCACTCGCACAAACACTTAATCATTATATCGAATCTACATATGAAATGCAAGATTTGATTTTTTAATTGTGCTGGATGTCTGATGAGTTGTTCAACGTTCACTAATGTAACAAGATTCGAACCCATTTGCAAGCTATTTTCCTTCTTTTGTTGAACTATTTCTTTCGAGAACCGCCGTGCCAACTCGACCTAGCGTTTCATATGGGTTCCGAAGCGTTCGGTGACGGCTTCAATCACTGAGGCGGGGGCTCGTTTGAGGCATGCTTGGACGATTCCTTCATTGAGCTCATGCGTCTCAAAATAATCCGCCAGTCGATTAAGCTTATCTTCCCGACCGATGACCGTATACAGCACGACCCACTCTTCGAGTCGCATCCAGCTGCCAATCGGTTCAATGTAGGGATGCGTATAAATCCCGTCGGTACACTTCATCCGGAAACTGGCCATCACATCGATGTCGCCCCCTTCAAACACATACTCACTAAAGTATGTCGTCATGTAGTCAGCATGCGGTTGCGTTTCGACTTTCTCGCCGACCCGGCTCAACACTTGATCCAATCGTTCGAATTGATCCGGCTCCACGAATACATCCATGTCATTCGTCGCTTCGATGAGTCCATGATGCTTCAATAACGTCGACCCACCAAACCGGCATGCGATCCCATTCAAGCGGCATAACGTTTCGACTTGTTTTTCCATCCTCGTCACCCCTTCCTACAACATATGTTCCATCTTACCACGTCTCGCCATAAAACAAAAAAGCAGCCCGCAAAATGCGGACTGCTTGAAAGGTCAGTGTATCAATCGATTACTCGATGATTTCAGTTACTGAACCAGCGCCTACTGTACGGCCACCCTCACGGATTGAGAAACGTGTTCCGTCTTCGATCGCGATTGTAGAAATCAATTCGATCGTCAACTCGATGTTGTCTCCTGGCATTACCATTTCAGTACCTTCTGGAAGGTGAACGATACCTGTTACGTCAGTTGTACGGAAGTAGAACTGCGGACGGTAGTTCGCGAAGAATGGCGTGTGACGGCCACCCTCTTCTTTAGAAAGAACGTAGATTGAAGCTTTGAATTTTGAGTGCGGCGTGATTGAACCTGGCTTAGCAAGTACTTGTCCACGCTCGATGTCTTCACGCGATACACCACGGAGAAGAGCACCAATGTTGTCGCCAGCTTCAGCGTAGTCGAGAAGCTTACGGAACATCTCTACACCAGTACATACAGTTTTCTTAGTTTCTTCTGTAAGACCAACGATTTCAACTTCGTCGTTGACGCGGAGAACACCACGCTCAACACGACCAGTCGCTACAGTACCGCGACCAGTGATTGAGAATACGTCCTCAACTGGCATCATGAATTCTTTGTCCGTGTCACGAACTGGCTCAGGGATGTACTCATCAACTGCGTTCATGAGTTCCATGATTTTTTCTTCCCACTGAGCTTCGCCGTTAAGCGCGCCAAGTGCAGAACCTTTGATTACAGGGAGGTCGTCGCCTGGGAAGTCGTATTCAGAAAGAAGTTCACGGATTTCCATTTCAACGAGCTCAAGGAGTTCTTCGTCGTCAACCATGTCAACTTTGTTCATGAATACGACGATGAAAGGAACACCTACTTGACGTGAAAGAAGGATGTGCTCACGTGTTTGTGGCATTGGGCCATCAGTTGCCGAAACAACGAGGATTGCGCCGTCCATTTGTGCAGCACCAGTGATCATGTTTTTAACATAGTCAGCGTGACCTGGGCAGTCAACGTGTGCATAGTGGCGTTTGTCAGTTTCGTACTCGATGTGAGCTGTTGCGATTGTGATACCGCGCTCACGCTCTTCAGGAGCACCATCGATTGCGTCAAACTTTGTAGCTGTTTTCCCTTGTGCTTTTGAAAGTACAGCTGAGATCGCTGCAGTCAAAGTTGTTTTACCGTGGTCGACGTGGCCGATTGTACCAACGTTAACGTGCGGTTTAGAACGGTCGAATTTTTCTTTACCCATTCTAGATTCCTCCTCTATTAGACAATTAGTTTTTTATTTAACTAGGAAGACGTAGGCTACTTTTAACATACGTCCTCCTTAGCTTACAACAATCAATTAAGCGTTACAACCGTTATTAGCCGTTCGCTTTTTTGATGATTTCTTCTGCGATTGACTTCGGTACTTCTTCGTAGTGATCGAAGTGCATCGAGTACGTTCCGCGTCCTTGCGTACGTGAACGAAGCGATGTCGCATATCCAAACATTTCTGAAAGTGGAACCATTGCTTTAACGACTTGAGCGTTACCGCGTGCTTCCATACCTTCTACGCGTCCACGGCGTGACGTGACGTCACCCATGATGTCTCCCAAGTATTCTTCTGGGATGACAACTTCAACACGCATCATTGGCTCAAGGATGACAGCTTTCGCTTGTTCCTTAAGTTGTTTAACCGCCATCGATGCAGCAACTTTAAACGCCATCTCGTTCGAGTCGACATCGTGGTACGATCCGAAGACGAGGGCAGCTTTAACGTCAACTACTGGGTAACCAGCGAGGATACCGTTTTCGAGAGCTTCTTCAATCCCGTTCTGAACAGCTGGGACGTATTCACGTGGTACAACACCACCGACGATCTTGTTCTCGAATGCGAATCCAGCGCCTTCTTCGTTCGGCTCGAATTCTACGACAACGTGACCGTACTGACCGCGTCCACCTGATTGACGTACGAATTTCGAATCGATCTTCGCAGCGCCACGGATTGTCTCACGGTAAGCAACTTGTGGTGCACCAACGTTAGCTTCTACTTTGAATTCGCGACGCATACGGTCAACGAGGATATCAAGGTGAAGCTCACCCATACCAGAGATGATCGTTTGACCAGTCTCTTGGTTTGTTTCAGTGCGGAAAGTTGGATCCTCTTCTGCGAGTTTCGCGAGGGCTTGACCCATCTTGTCTTGGTCGGCTTTCGATTTAGGCTCGATCGCGACCGAGATAACTGGTTCTGGGAATGTCATTGACTCGAGAACGACGTTGTCTTTCTCTGAGCAAAGCGTATCACCAGTCGTAGTATCTTTAAGACCAACGGCAGCGGCGATGTCACCAGCGTATACCATTGGAATTTCTTCACGGCTGTTCGCGTGCATTTGAAGGATACGACCGAGGCGCTCACGCTTACCTTTAGTCGAGTTCTTCACATACGAACCAGCTTGTGCTGTACCAGAGTACACGCGGAAGAACGTCAATTTACCGACGTAAGGATCCGTCATGACTTTGAACGCAAGTGCCGAGAAGGGAGCTTCGTCAGAAGGCTCACGCGTGATTTCTTCTTCTGTGTCGAGGTTAACACCTTTGATTGACTCAACATCAAGTGGTGATGGGAGGTAATCAACAACAGCGTCCAACATCAATTGAACACCTTTGTTTTTGAAGGCAGAACCAACGAGTACAGGGTAGAATTCTACGCTGAGTGTTGCTTGACGGATACCAGCTTTGAGTTCTTCGATTGAGATCTCTTCGCCTTCGAGGTATTTCATCATCAACTCTTCGTTGTAGTCAGCAACCGCTTCGATCAATTGACCGCGAAGTTCTTCAGCTTCGTCAGCCATGTCAGCTGGGTAGCCATCCGTTACTTCGATGTCAGTACCGAGGTCGTTCGTGTACATGTATGTCTTCTTCTCAACGAGGTCGATGATTCCTTTGAATTCATCTTCCGCACCGATTGGAAGTTGGATTGGGTGTGCATTTGCATGCAAGCGCTCGTGAAGTGTTTTCACCGAGTACAAGAAGTCCGCACCGATCTTATCCATCTTGTTGACGAATACGACACGTGGAACACCGTAAGTCGTCGCTTGACGCCATACAGTTTCTGTTTGTGGTTCAACACCTGACTGAGCGTCAAGTACTGCAACTGCGCCATCAAGTACACGGAGTGAACGTTCAACTTCAACAGTGAAGTCTACGTGTCCAGGTGTATCGATGATGTTTACACGGTGGCCATTCCACTGTGCAGTTGTCGCAGCAGAAGTGATCGTGATTCCACGCTCTTGCTCCTGCTCCATCCAGTCCATTTGTGAAGCTCCTTCATGAGTTTCACCAATCTTGTGGATACGACCTGTGTAATAAAGAATACGTTCAGTTGTTGTCGTCTTACCGGCATCGATGTGAGCCATGATCCCGATGTTACGAGTATTCTTTAGGGAGAATTCTCTTGCCATACTGGGTATTCTCCTTCCGCATGTGTTTTTCGTGTGCTGGCACACGATATGATTATACCCGAAAGCCACTCCATTAAGCCACCGCTTGGTGACGTGGAGTGGTCTTTACGTTTAACTTACCAACGATAGTGAGCAAACGCTTTGTTCGCTTCTGCCATCTTATGCATGTCTTCGCGTTTCTTAACAGACGCACCAGTGTTATTGGCTGCATCCATGATTTCGTTCGCGATACGTTGCTCCATCGTTTTCTCGTTGCGGAGACGAGCGTAGTTCACGAGGTAACGAAGACCAAGTGTCGTACGGCGCTCTGGACGAACTTCAACAGGAACTTGGTAGTTTGCTCCACCAACACGGCGAGCTTTAACTTCAAGTACAGGCATGATGTTGTTCATTGCTTCTTCGAACACTTCCATAGGCTCTTTGCCTGAGCGTTCAGCGATGAGGCCAAATGCGTTGTAAATGATAGTTTGAGCTGTACCTTTTTTACCGTCTAACATGACACGGTTAATGAGGCGAGTTACCAATTTCGAGTTGTAGATCGGATCTGCGATAACGTCACGACGTTCTGCACGGTTTTTACGCATCCGAGTACCCTCCTTTCAAAATTTCAGTAGTTTTTAGTTTTGCGAGAATTACTTCTTCGCAGCTTTCGGACGTTTCGTACCGTATTTAGAACGGCCTTGCATACGTCCGTCAACACCTGCAGTGTCAAGCGCACCACGAACGATGTGGTAACGTACCCCTGGTAAGTCTTTTACACGTCCTCCACGGATAAGAACAACGCTGTGTTCTTGAAGGTTGTGGCCAATACCTGGAATGTACGCAGTCACTTCGATTTGGTTAGTCAAACGAACACGAGCATACTTACGTAATGCCGAGTTCGGTTTCTTCGGAGTCATTGTACCAACACGTGTACAAACACCACGTTTCTGTGGCGAGCTCACGTTAGTTTGTGACTTGATGAAACTGTTGTAACCTTTGTTAAGTGCTGGAGAGTCAGATTTAACGACTTTCGATTTACGTCCTTTACGGACTAACTGGTTGATAGTAGGCATCTTTGAAGATCCTCCCTTCCTGAATTATGCTATTTTCTAGACCCACCGACCCGGGTGGTTCATTTAAGGTCATAACGAAACGCTTTTACGAGGCGTAGGCATTCCATGACCTCGCAAAAACGTGAGTTATACCTTGAAAGTGGCAATAATAGCAGCCAAACCTTTCCGGAGAAAGATCGGGTGACGTCCAAGTAGCTTGCCGACTGCTGGACACCGTTGTCATCGACAACAACCGATTGGCGGCACTAAATCATAGTAGCACCGCCAACCCATGCTGTCAAGACGTTTTTATTCTACCGTCGTGTCTTCGAGAACGGCTTTCGACTCTTCTTCTTTGAGATTAACATCACGGTAAACCGGCATCCCAGTACCAGCTGGAACGAGTTTCCCGATGATGACGTTCTCTTTGAGTCCGAGGAGATAGTCGCGCTTACCTTTGATGGCAGCATCTGTCAACACACGAGTCGTTTCTTGGAACGAAGCGGCCGAGAGGAACGAATCTGTCTCGAGCGACGCTTTTGTGATTCCGAGAAGGACCGGTTTCGCTGTGGCCGGGCTCTTGCCTTCGCGAAGCGTATCTTTACACGCTTCTTTGAAGACGCTGATGTCGACGAGCGAACCAGGGAGAAGCGGCGTGTCACCAGACTCGATGACTTTGACGCGACGAAGCATTTGGCGAACCATGACTTCGACGTGTTTGTCGCCGATTTCTACCCCTTGCATGCGGTAAACTTTTTGTACTTCTTGGAGAAGATAGTTTTGAACACCAGATACACCACGGACGGCGAGCAATTCTTTCGGATCGATCGAACCTTCCGTGAAGACTTCTCCAGCTTCTACTGTATCTCCGATTTGAACACGAAGACGTGCTCCGAACGGAATCGTGTACGTACGTGTCTCACTGAGTCCTTCGACCGTGAGTTCACGCTTGTCACGCGATTCTGTAAAGTCGATGACCGTACCAGGAATTTCCGAGATGACCGCTTGCCCTTTCGGGTTACGTGCCTCGAATACCTCTTGGATACGTGGAAGACCTTGTGTGATATCATCTCCGGCTACCCCACCTGTGTGGAAGGTACGCATTGTAAGCTGCGTTCCTGGCTCACCGATTGATTGCGCGGCGATGATTCCGACAGCTTCGCCGACTTCAACGTTCGAGCCAGTCGCCAAGTTGCGGCCGTAACATTTCTTACATACGCCGTGTGACGTGTTACATGTAAAGGCTGTACGGATTTCAACTCGTTCGATTCCAGCATCGACGATGTCGCGAGCGAGATCTTCGGTAATCAATTGGTTCTTCTCGACCATGACTTCACCCGTTTCCGGATGTGCCACTGTCTCGAACGCTGTACGGCCGACGAGGCGGTCATACAAGTTTTCGATTTCTTCCGTGCCTTCGCGGAGGGCGGCGACGCGGATACCGCGGTCCGTTCCACAATCTTCTTCACGGATGATGACATCTTGGGCTACGTCTACAAGGCGACGCGTCAAGTAACCTGAGTCAGCCGTCTTAAGGGCTGTATCGGCAAGACCTTTACGCGCACCGTGCGTCGAGATGAAGTACTCTTGTACCGTCAGACCTTCACGGAATGAAGATTTGATCGGAAGTTCGATGATGCGGCCAGATGGAGCGGCCATCAAACCACGCATCCCTGCGAGCTGCGTGAAGTTGGACGCGTTACCACGGGCACCTGAGTCAGACATCATGAAGATTGGGTTCAAGCGATTGAGGGATTTCATCAATCGTGATTGAATCTCATCCTTCGCTTCGTTCCAAGAGCGTACAACACGCTCGTAACGCTCATCTTCAGTGATGAGACCGCGACGGAATGACTTCATGATTTGATCGACTTGAGTTTGCGCTTCATCAAGGATCTCTTGTTTGTCCGGAAGAACGATGATATCAGCGATTCCGACCGTCACACCGGCTTTCGTCGAGTGTTTGAAGCCGAGATCTTTCATCCGGTCAAGCATGCGGCTCGTTTCAGTCGTTTCAAACTTCTGGAACACTTCCGCGATGACTTTTCCAAGGAATCCTTTTTTGAACGGTTCGACCAAAGGACGTGAGGCGATTTCTTCCGCCACGTTGGCACCTTTGTCGATGAAGTACTTGTCAGGCGTTGCTTCCTGCAAGTTTTCCATCGTCGGCTCGTTCAAGTATGGGAACGTGTTCGGCAAGATCTCGTTAAAGATCATCTTACCGACCGTTGTGATCAACAATTTCTCGTTTTGCTCATCTGTGAACGTTGGGTTGTTGAGCGTACGTGCTGGAAGAGCGACACGTGTATGCAAGTGGACATAGCCATTTTGATACGCGATGAGCGCTTCGTTCACGTTCGACAAAATTTTCCCTTGTCCGACGGCATCGTCGCGTTCAAGCGAGATGTAGTAGTTACCGAGGACCATATCCTGCGATGGTGTAACAACTGGTTTTCCGTCTTTCGGGTTCAAGATGTTTTGCGCTGCGAGCATGAGAAGACGAGCTTCCGCTTGTGCTTCAGCAGAAAGTGGTACGTGAACCGCCATTTGGTCACCATCGAAGTCGGCGTTGTAAGCCGTACATACGAGCGGGTGAAGGCGAATCGCGCGACCTTCGACGAGAATCGGTTCGAAAGCTTGAATCCCTAGGCGGTGAAGCGTTGGGGCACGGTTCAAGAGAACCGGATGCTCACGAATGACTTCTTCGAGGACGCCCCAGATTTCTGGTTGCATCTTCTCAATCTTACGTTTGGCGTTCTTGATGTTCGACGCGATGCCGCGACCGACAAGTTCTTTCATCACGAACGGTTTGAAGAGTTCAAGGGCCATCTCTTTCGGGAGACCACATTGGTACATCTTCAAGTTCGGACCAACGACGATAACCGAACGTCCTGAATAGTCGACCCGTTTACCAAGAAGGTTTTGACGGAAACGACCTTGTTTCCCTTTCAACATATGTGAAAGTGATTTGAGGGGACGGTTACCTGGTCCTGTGACCGGACGACCACGACGACCGTTGTCGATGAGGGCGTCAACCGCTTCTTGAAGCATACGCTTCTCGTTTTGCACGATGATGTTCGGCGCGCCGAGATCGAGCAAACGTTTGAGACGGTTGTTCCGGTTGATGACTCGACGATACAAATCGTTCAAGTCAGATGTCGCAAAGCGTCCACCGTCGAGTTGCACCATCGGGCGAAGCTCTGGCGGAATGACAGGAAGTACTTCAAGAATCATCCAATCTGGATCATTGCCTGACGTGAAGAACGCATCGAGCACTTCAAGACGTTTAATCGCACGTGTACGACGTTGGCCTTGAACCGTCTTCAATTCTTCGCGGAGTTCTCCGACTTCCTTCTCGAGTTGAACGTCTTGAAGGAGTGTACGGATCGCTTCTGCACCCATGTCTGCTCTGAAGTCGCTGCCGTATTTTTCACGGTAGAGACGGTATTCTTTTTCCGAGAGAAGTTGTTTCTTCTCAAGCGGAGTATCACCTGGCTCCGTCACAACGTACGACGCGAAGTAGATTACTTCTTCGAGCGCACGAGGTGACATATCGAGAACAAGCCCCATTCGGCTTGGAATCCCTTTGAAGTACCAGATGTGCGAAACTGGTGCCGCGAGCTCGATATGGCCCATACGCTCGCGACGCACTTTCGCTTTCGTCACTTCAACGCCACAACGGTCACAAATGACTCCTTTATAACGGATTCGTTTGTATTTCCCGCAGTAACATTCCCAGTCTTTCGTAGGACCGAAGATTCGTTCACAGAACAATCCGTCCTTCTCTGGTTTAAGTGTACGATAGTTGATCGTTTCCGGCTTTTTGACTTCCCCGTAAGACCACGAACGGATCTTCTCGGGTGAAGCCAAGCCGATTTTCATATATTCAAATCGATTAACATCTACCAAGGGGCCGACCTCCCTTTTCGCCTTATTCCTCTTCCGTAACAGTCGGTTGAACGACTTGTTCTAACGCCGATGTTGCGTTCGGGATGTTGTCGTCATCTTCATCTTTCATTTCAACTTCTTCATCGTCCGCAGACATCATCTTGACTTCCATACCGAGCGCTTGGAGCTCTTTAATCAAGACGCGGAACGACTCAGGAACGCCCGCTTTCGGAACGCTCTCACCTTTCACGATGGCCTCGTATGCTTTCACACGACCAACCGTGTCATCCGACTTGATTGTAAGGATCTCTTGGAGCGTGTAGGCTGCGCCGTACGCTTCAAGTGCCCATACTTCCATCTCACCGAAACGCTGTCCACCGAACTGTGCTTTACCACCGAGCGGTTGTTGCGTGACGAGCGAGTATGGTCCTGTCGAACGAGCGTGAAGTTTATCGTCAACCATGTGCGCGAGTTTGATCATATACATGACACCGACCGAGACGCGGTTATCGAACGGTTCACCAGTACGACCGTCGTAGAGACGAGTCTTGGCATCTTTGTCCATTCCAGCTTCTTCAATCGTTGCCCATACGTCTTCCTCACGCGCACCATCGAATACAGGTGTCGCCACTTTGATGCCGAGCTTTTTAGCCGCCATTCCAAGGTGGAGTTCGAGTACCTGACCGATGTTCATCCGTGATGGTACACCTAGTGGGTTAAGCATGATGTCAATCGGTGTGCCGTCCGGCATGTATGGCATGTCTTCTTCAGGGAGAATGCGCGAGATAACACCTTTGTTACCGTGACGTCCCGCCATCTTATCCCCTTCGTGAATCTTACGTTTTTGAACGATGTAGACACGAACCATTTGGTTCACGCCTGGTGAGAGTTCGTCACCGTTTTCACGGTCGAACACTTTGACGTCCAAGATGATGCCGTCGCCGCCGTTTGGTACACGGAGTGACGTATCACGGACTTCACGTGCCTTCTCACCGAAGATCGCGTGCAAGAGACGCTCTTCCGCCGTCAATTCAGTCACACCTTTAGGCGTAACTTTACCGACGAGGATATCGCCATCCTTGACTTCCGCACCGATGCGGATGATCCCACGGTCGTCCAAGTTGCGAAGTGCGTCATCCCCGACGTTTGGAATATCACGTGTGATTTCCTCAGGTCCGAGTTTCGTGTCGCGTGATTCTGACTCGTACTCTTCGATATGAATCGATGTGTACACGTCATCTTTCACGAGGCGTTCACTCATGATGATCGCATCCTCATAGTTGTAACCGTCCCATGTCATGAAGGCGACGACGACGTTACGGCCGAGCGCGAGCTCACCCATATCCATCGACGGACCGTCAGCAAGGATTTCTCCTTTTTCGACACGGTCGCCAGCAGCGATGATCGGCTTCTGGTTGTAGCATGTCCCTTGGTTCGAACGGACATACTTTTGAAGTTTATAGCGGTCAAGGTCACCTGATACCTCAGAACCGTTCACGTCAGACGTGCGGCGGACCAAGATTTCACGCGCTGTGACACGCTCGACGACACCTGGGAATTTCGCGATAATCGCGGCCCCAGAGTCTTTCGCTGACACATACTCCATCCCAGTACCGATAATCGGTGAATCTGGTTGAAGAAGTGGTACAGCTTGACGTTGCATGTTCGCTCCCATGAGGGCACGGTTCGAGTCATCGTTCTCAAGGAACGGGATACATGCCGTTGCGGCAGAAACAACCTGTTTCGGCGAAACGTCCATATAATCGACTCGGTTCGGCTCAACTGACAAGTTTTGTCCGCGGAAACGGCAAAGGACTTGTTCGTTGGCGAATCCGCCTTCTTCTGTGAGCGGCATGTTCGCCTGGGCGACGACGTAGAGATCTTCTTCATCCGCCGTCATATATTGAATCTCGCTCGTGACGAGACCTGTTTCAGGGTCGACTCGACGGTACGGAGCTTCAATGAAGCCGTACTCGTTTACTTTCGCATAAGACGAAAGCGAGTTGATGAGACCGATGTTTGGTCCTTCTGGCGTTTCGATTGGACACATCCGACCGTAGTGCGAATAGTGAACGTCTCGAACTTCGAAACCGGCACGTTCACGTGTCAAACCACCCGGTCCAAGTGCAGAGAGACGACGCTTGTGCGTGAGCTCTGCGAGCGGGTTTGTTTGGTCCATGAACTGTGACAATTGCGAACTACCGAAGAACTCTTTCAGCGACGCGATTACCGGGCGAATGTTGATTAACGCCTGTGGTGTGATCGCGTTTTGATCTTGAATCGACATCCGTTCTTTAACGACACGTTCCATACGAGAAAGCCCGATCCGGAATTGGTTTTGGAGAAGTTCTCCGACTGAACGAAGACGACGGTTTCCTAAGTGGTCGATGTCATCTGTTGTTCCGACTTCATGTAGTAAGTTAAAGAAGTAGTTGATCGATGCGATGATATCAGCCGGCGTGATGTGTTTCACGCTGCGGTCGATATTGCCGTTACCGATAATGTTCAAGATACGCTCTCCATCTGGGTCATCTGGTGAGATTACTTTGATCGATTGAAGACCGAACGGTTCACCTTCAGCGACGCCGCCTGTCGGCTCAGCATCCATATAACCGAGGCCGTTCTCCAAGTGTGGAAGAACGCGGTCAAGGTTACGACGATCGAGCACAGTTCCAGCTTCAGCGATGACTTCGCCTGTTTCTGGGTCAACGAGCGTCTCGGCCAATTTTTGACCGAAGAGACGGTTTTTAAGATGAAGTTTTTTGTTCATCTTGTAGCGACCGACGTTTGCGAGGTCGTAACGTTTTGGGTCGAAGAAACGAGAAACGAGAAGTGACTTCGCGTTCTCAACCGTTGGTGGTTCACCAGGGCGGAGACGCTCGTAAATTTCGATTAACGCTTTTTCTGTTGATTCTGTATTATCTTTTTCAAGGGTGTTACGAAGATACTCGTCATCCCCGAGAAGGTCGATAATCTCTTGGTCCGTACCGAAACCGAGGGCACGCAACAACACCGTTACCGGGATTTTGCGGGTACGGTCAATACGAACGTAAACGATATCTTTGGCGTCTGTCTCAAGTTCGAGCCATGCACCACGGTTCGGAATCACAGTCGCTCCGAAGCCACGCTTACCGTTTTTATCGAGTTTCGCGTTGTAATAAACGCTTGGTGAACGAACGAGCTGGGAAACGATAACGCGTTCTGCACCGTTAATGATAAACGTTCCCGATTCTGTCATGAGCGGGAAATCCCCCATGAACACTTCTTGTTCTTTGAGCTCACCTGTCTCTTTGTTTTGCAAACGTACTTTTACGCGCAATGGCGCAGAGTAAGTTACGTCTCGCTCCTTCGACTCATCGATCGAATACTTCGGCTCACTGAGCGAATAGTCGATGAACTCGAGCACGAGGTTTCCGGTGAAGTCGGAGATTGGCGAAATGTCCGTAAACATCTCTTTCAATCCTTCACGCAAGAACCACTCGTAAGAAGCAGTTTGAATTTCAATCAAATTCGGAAGCTCTAATACCTCACTGATACGGGCAAAGCTTCTTCTCTGACGGTGACGACCGTACTGAACAAGTTGACCAGTCAACTGATTCACCTCTCAGACCCCCAATTCTCTATCGAATTTTTCGGGCGTAATAATCGAACATTGTCATTGAATGTCGCCTCTTTTCCGCGTCTAAAAAGCGGCAAACGCGGCAGTTCAAAGCGAATTCCATTCCAATGGCATTTTATAATGTTAGCATATACGTTATAGCGAGTCAACAAGACTTCACCGTTTGTCAAGAGCGAATTGCCCGGAAAATGAAATAGCCCTTTTCTTTCGCAACCGTCTCGACTTGACCGAACACATCTTCAAGCAACTTCTTGGCAGAAGGCGCTCCTTGTTTCTTTTGAATAACGACGTAGAGCGCTCCACCTACGACAAGGTGTGTATACGCATCGCGCAAAATCATGTGGACCACTTGCTTCCCGGCCCGAATCGGCGGATTGGTCACGATTGCGGCGAACTGTTCATCACCGACTCCGTCATAAGCGTGGCTGAGTCGCGTCTCAATCGTCACCCCATTTTGGGCGGCGTTTTGCTCTGACAAGGCAAGCGCTCGCTCGTTCACGTCGACGAGGAGTGCTTCACGCCCAGAGGCGTCGGCAAGCGAGATCCCCATCGGACCGTAGCCGCAGCCCACATCTAAAATGCGTCCTTCAACATCGGGCACTTCAAATGATTCGATTAAGAGACGTGACCCAAAATCGACCGATCCTTTCGAGAACACGCCGCGGTCCGAGGTGAAGCGATATGTCTTCCCTCGCAACTCAAACGTCCATGTCTCAGGGGCACTTTTCGAACTAGGGTCGTTCGTATAGTAATGATCTCCCATGCATTGAACCTCCTAACCCACTCTTCAAGGAAATAAAAGAAGCTCGCCATAGCGAGCTTCTATAGGTTGTAGAAGTAAAAGTTAGATTACTTAACTTCGACAGTTGCGCCAGCTTCTTCAAGCTTAGCTTTGACTGCGTCTGCATCTTCTTTAGAAACGCCTTCTTTGACTGGAGCTGGAGTTCCGTCAACGAGTGCTTTCGCTTCTTTAAGACCGAGGCCTGTAAGTTCACGTACCGCTTTGATGACGTTGATTTTACCAGCGCCAGCGTTTGTGAGGATTACGTCGAATTCAGTTTGCTCTTCAGCTGCTGCTGCGCCTGCGCCTGCAACTGCTACTGGAGCTGCTGCTGATACGCCGAATTCTTCTTCGATTGTTTTTACGAGTTCGTTAAGTTCGAGAACCGTCATTGATTTGAGGTCTTCGATGAATTGCTCTTTGTTGAAAGCCATTATGGTTTTCCTCCTTTGATGTTGTAAAGATTGGTTTTAGTTACGCTACGAGACAAAAATTAAGCAGTTTGCTCTTCTTTTTGTTCTGCGATTGCGTTTGTTGCGACTGCGAGCCCACGGATTGGAGCTTGAAGGACGCTGAGAAGCATCGAGAGAAGACCATCGCGTGATGGAAGTTCTGCAAGGGCTTTAACTTCTTCAAGTGAAGTCACTTTGCCTTCGATGATTCCGCCTTTCAATTCGAGCGCTTTGTGCTCTTTCGAGAAGTCGTTCAAGATCTTCGCTGGAGCTACAACGTCTTCGTTCGAGAACGCGATTGCTGTAGGGCCAGTGAAGACTTCGTCAAGACCTTCGAAGTTCGACTGAACTGCTGCGCGGCGAAGGAGACCGTTTTTGTATACTTTGAACTCGATTCCAGCGTCACGGAGTGATTTACGGAGTGTAGTCACTTCTTCAACTGTAAGTCCACGGTAGTCAACAACGATTGTCCCAACGCTTGCTTGCATTTTCTCAGCGATTTCATCGACGAGTGCCGATTTCTGAGATACGATTTTTTCGCTTGCCATGTGTTTGCACCTCCTAGTCATTTCTTATACCGGACGAGAGGCTGCTCTTCAAAAAGAAATCCCTCGTATGAAGACATACGAGGGCGTAATTGTTTGAAAGTAAACCTGTGACAACAGGCTCAAGTTCGAGCAAAGACACCTCGGAAGGGTTTATGGACCGATGTCCACCTTCTGTCTACGGTAATCCAACATATTCGGTTGAACGTGTATTACTTTAACAGCGGTATCACACGTTGTCAACAGTTTATTTCAAGTAGATTACTTGATGAAGTCGGCAGTCGCGACACGGATCCCAGGACCCATTGTCGAAGAAAGCGCGATGTTTTTAAGGTAAGTTCCTTTTGCAGTAGCAGGCTTCACTTTCATGAGCGTCTCGATGATTGTCTCGATGTTCTCAGAGAGTTTCGTTGCTTCAAACGATTTCTTACCAACTGGTACGTGGATGTTACCGGCTTTGTCAACGCGGTACTCTACTTTACCAGCTTTGATGTCAGCGATTGCTTTCGTCACATCAAACGTAACTGTGCCTGTTTTCGGGTTAGGCATGAGGCCTTTAGGTCCGAGAACGCGACCAAGTTTACCAACTTCGCCCATCATGTCAGGTGTCGCAACGATTACATCGAAGTCGAACCATCCTTGTTGGATTTTAGTGATGAACTCAGAGTCACCGACATAGTCAGCGCCAGCCGCTTCAGCTTCTTTAACTTTTTCGCCTTTTGCGAAGACGAGAACTTTTTGTGTTTTACCAGTACCGTGTGGAAGTACGACGGCACCGCGGATTTGTTGGTCCGCTTTCTTCGGATCTACGCCGAGACGGACAGCAACTTCGATTGTTTCATCGAATTTAGCAGTAGCTGTTTTTTGAACGAGTTCAACGGCCTCAGCGAGTTCGTATGACTTCATGCGATCAACAAGCTTAGCTGCTTCTTGGTGTTTTTTACCCATGATTCTTTTCCTCCTTGTGGTTAGCGGAATTTCCTCCCACATAATGAAGGGATTGAAGGTGAGCGTAATATTCACCGACAATCCCAGAGACTAATAAATTAGTCTTCGATTACAATACCCATACTACGCGCAGTACCTTCAACCATAAGCATCGCTGTTTCAACAGACGACGCGTTAAGGTCAGGCATTTTAAGTTCAGCGATTTCGCGAACTTTATCACGCTTAACCGTTGCTACCTTCTTACGGTTTGGTTCACCAGAACCGCTCTCGATACCAGCAGCTTTCTTCAAAAGAACTGCAGCTGGTGGAGTTTTCGTAATGAATGTAAACGAACGATCTTCGTATACCGTAATGACTACAGGAATAATCAATCCGGCTTGGTCTTGTGTACGAGCGTTGAACTCTTTACAGAATCCCATGATGTTAACACCTGCTTGACCAAGTGCTGGTCCTACTGGTGGTGCTGGGTTAGCTTTACCAGCTGGGATTTGAAGTTTAACGAGTTTAGTAACTTTTTTCGCCACGAGACACACCTCCTTAAGTCTAAAATGTGGTTTCTTGGACGTTGTGCGCCCTCCCACTCAATCTATTAGGTCGAGTTTGTACCGAAATAAAGCACAACATCAAACATTTCCGATTGTACCATCCGTTCCCGAGAATGGCAAGTGGGTTTAGTTAATTTTCTGAACTTGTTCGAAATCAAGTTCAATTTTTGTTTCACGGCCGAACATGTCAACGACAACTTTGAGCTTCTCTTTCTCGGCTTCGATTTCATCAATCGTTCCTTCGAAGTTCTCAAATGCGCCTTCTTTGACACGGACGAGGTCGCCGAGTTCGTAGTTGTAACGATCTTTCTTCTCGATGAGACCCATCTGTGACAAGACGTTCGTCACTTCGTCCGGTTGAAGCGGAATCGGCTTAGCGCCGCCGCCCGTCGAACCGAGGAAGCCTGTGACGTTCGGTGTGTTCCGAACGACATACCATGAATCATCCGTCATGATCATTTCGACGAAGACGTAACCTGGGAAGCTTTTCACTTCTTTTTCTTTAATCTTCTTCTCGCCACTCTTGAGCGTGACTTCTTCTTGCGTTGTTTCAGTCGGAACGAGGACGCGGAAAATTTTATCTTCCATGTTCATCGAACCGATTCGACGTTCTAGGTTTTCTTTGACGTTGTTTTCAAATCCAGAATACGTCTGGACAACAAACCATTGTTTCTCCACGGCTTTCACCTCTTTCCTTAGTTAATCAATAGGTTGACGAGATAACTGACACCAGTATCTACGCCGAACACGAACAGGCCGATCACGACGACCGTCGCGATGACCGTGATGGTATATTTTGTGAGCTCTTTACGAGTCGGCCAACTCGTTTTCTTTAACTCTTTCCATACATCGCGCAAAAAGTTCATGGTAGCTTCCTCCTACGTTGAATGCCAATCTACGTTACTTTGATTCTCGATGTGTCGTATGTGCATTGCAACGACGACAGAACTTTTTCAGTTCGAGCCGCGTCGTCACGTCGTCTTGCTTCACGGTCGAGTAACCGTTCGCTCCGCAATCCGAACACGCGAGACTTACTTTCTTTGCCATTCATAAGCGCCCCTTTCGACAGCTCTCCCACTAAAAAAGAGCGAAAAAAAAACGCCTCCTGTAAATGGCGTCTACGGACAAGGCGCTGCCTTAAAAGTATCACATAGGAGGCGTGCGGTCAATATCGGTTAGCTCGTCAGCGTTTTGACGTCGACATGCCGCTCAAACTTTTTCTTCACGCGCTGTAACGCGTTATCAATCGACTTCACGTGACGGTCGAGGTCGTCTGAGATTTCTTGATACGAACGGCCGTCCAAATAAAGACGTAACACTTTTCGTTCCAAGTCACTCAGGAGCTCTTCCATCTTTTCTTCCATGAACAGTTGCTCTTCACGCGTGACGAGCAGATCTTGCGGGTCCGTCGGATGCGGCGGCAAAATCACATCAAGTAGCGTCCGGTCCGACTCGTCGTCAAAAATCGGCTTATCGAGCGAGACGTAAGAGTTGAGCGGAATATGTTTTTGACGTGTCGCCGTTTTAATGGCAGTGATCATTTGACGCGTGATGCACATCTCGGCAAAACTTTTGAACGAGGCGAGCCGTTCGTCCCGATAGTCTCGCACGCCTTTATACAGACCAATCATCCCTTCCTGAACGATATCTTCATGGTCGGCACCAATCAAAAAGTAAGACCTTGCCTTCGCCCGTACGAAATATCGGTAACGTTCAATCAAAAACTCAAGAGCGTCGCTATCCCCTTCGTTACGCGCAAGAAAGACGAGCTCTTCGTCAGACATGTTTTCAAACTGCTCGTATGGCCATCCGTTCATGTTTCCTACCCCCCGGCGATTGATGAACTTATGTAAGTTTGTGCTCTCATTATAGGCGCCGTTTAAAACGACCGTCAAATAAAATTCTAAAAATTCCGTCAATTACAATTCGTGTAACTCATACAAGTAATAGTATACAACATTTCTTTTCAAAAAAATGTCAAATTAAAAACAAAGACGAGTTCATTTCATGAACTCGTCCGTGAGTTTCGTCACCGCTTCATTTTCGACGACGAATTTCTTCTAATCGAGCCCGCACGTCTGGCGTGAGGTCGATTGTTTTTCGGTTGGATCGGTCCTGCTCAAGCGCCGACCGTTCTTGGTCGATTAACTGTTGCGCCTGTTTCCAATCTTTGAGCAGTTCGGCCGCGGGTACACGTAGCGCACCTTGACCGAAGATGACCCATTGCTCGGTGAAATCGTTCGTCGCGACGAATAACGTGACGAGACGATCATCGACGAGTTCATGGGCGCGTCGCTCAATCCATTCATCTGCGGTCTCGTTCTCTTTCGTGTAGATGACCGCAATCCGACTCTGTTTCGCTTTCGACTCTCGTCCATAGCGCATATGCGCATCGAAGACGATCGTCACTTCACGACCGGTGACCGCCTGATACTCGGCCATCGCTTCAATCAAGTCGGTACGTGCCTTCTCAAAATCGATGTCGCGCAGCTTGCGAAGGTGTGGCCAAGCGCCAATGATGTTATACCCATCCACGAGGAGCAGTTCCCGTTTCTTGATACTCATGACAACGGGTTACGTGAGCGATGCACTTCATACAATAGAAGTGCGGCCGCGACCGAGGCGTTCAGCGATGTGACATGACCGACCATCGGCATGTGGACGAGGAAGTCACACGACTCGCGCACGAGACGGCTCATCCCTTTGCCCTCACTGCCGATGACAACGACGAGTGGCATGTTCCCATCGAGGCGGCGATAGTCTTGGCTCTCGCTCGCGTCCGTCCCGACGACCCATAACCCTTTTTCTTTCAACTCTTCAAGCGTCCGCGTCAAGTTCGTGACGCGTGCGACCGGGATGTACTCGATTGCGCCCGTTGATGCTTTCGCCACCGTCTGCGTCAATCCGACCGAGCGGCGCTTCGGAATGATGATTCCGTGGGCTCCGACCGCATCCGCCGTCCGAAGAATCGAACCGAGGTTGTGCGGGTCTTCGAGCTCATCGAGCAAGATGAAGAGCGGTGTCTCCCCTTTCGACTCAGCGAGCGCGAACATGTCTTCCACCGACTTATATTCGTAAGCGGCAACCGCGGCGACAACGCCTTGGTGATGTTCACTGCCGGCCATCTTCTCGAGTTTCGTCTTCGGGACGAATGAGATTTGGACTGACGCCTCGTTGGCCATCCCGATGATTTGGGCGAGCGGCCCTTTCTGTTGGCCTTCCATGATGAAGACCTTGTTCATGTCACGTCCGCTCCGGAGCGCTTCCATGACCGGGTTGCGCCCGTATAAGAAGTCGATTCCTTCTTCCATCACATCGACTTCTTGGTAATCCGGTCGTTCTAGTTTCTGACGTTGCGGACGGTCGTTCCGTTCGCCACGTGGGCGTTCATTCCGTTCGCCGCGTGGACGGTCGAATGAGCGTTGCTCCCTTGCTCCGTCATGTCGTTTCGAATGACTCGGTTTCGAGCCATATGAACGCTTGTTCGATGAGTTCTTCAAGACGATCCCTTCTTTCCATTAGGTATGTGTAACCAATCAATGCTTCGAACGCGGTCGAGTAACGATACGTATGAACATCTGTCCGCTTCGGGATTGAACCGGATTTCGCATTCTTCCCACGGCGGACGATGGCCGTTTCGTCCTCGCTTAAAAATCCTGTCTCGAGCCAGTGGGTCACGACCCCGGCCTGTGCGCCCGCATTTACATAGCGGATGGCGCCGCGGTGGAGATCGTTCGGCTTCGTCATTCCTTGTCCGAGTAGTCGTTTGCGTACCGCCATCTCATAGACGGCGTCCCCCATGTAGGCGAGGGCGAGAGCGTTCAGTTGAGGAGCCTGTTGTTTCATGACCGCTTCCACCGCACCCCTTGGGCCGTATCTTCGAGTTGAATGTTCTGCTCTTTCAACAAGTCACGAATCTCATCGGCACGCGCGAAGTTCCGCTCTGCCCGGGCCGTGTTCCGTTCTTGAATCAATTGATCGATTTCCGCGTCAAGCAATTCCACTTCGTTCGCAATCGTTAAACCGAGTACGCCCGTCAACTCTTCGAACAGGGCGATTACGTGTTCCAACGTCGTTTTCGAGACGTGGTCCGCCTTTGCGTAAATGTTGGCTTCACGCGCCAAGTCGAATAAGACCGTCACCGCGTTCGCCGTGTTAATATCGTCATCCATTGCTTCGATGAACGTGGTTTTAATCGTCGCGAGCTTACGTTCCATCGCCTCACTCGGCTCTTCAAGGCCGGCTGTGACCGACAGGCGGTACTCGACGTTTTGGTACGCTTCTTTGATGCGGTCCCATCCGTTCGCCGCTTGTTCAATCAACTCACGACTGTAGTTGATCGGGTGGCGATAATGGACCGATAACATGAAGAAGCGGAGTACCATCGCATCGACTTCTTTCAACGCTTCGTGGACGAGCAGGAAGTTGCCGAGCGATTTGGACATCTTCTCGTTCTCGATATTGATGAATCCGTTATGGAGCCAATAGTTGGCGAACTTCGTATGGTTGCATGCCTCCGACTGGGCAATCTCGTTCTCATGGTGCGGGAATTTGAGATCATGCCCCCCGGCGTGAATATCAATCGTCGCGCCGAGGTGTTTTTTTGCCATCGCCGAGCACTCGATGTGCCAGCCTGGACGACCTTGCCCCCATGGACTTTCCCATGCCGGCTCACCTGGTTTCGCAGCTTTCCATAGGACGAAATCGAGCGGGTCTTCTTTCTTCTCCCCGACGTCGACGCGTGAGCCTGCGCGTAAGTCTTCAATCGACTGCTGGCTCAGTTTGCCGTACGTCTCAAACTTGCGCGTCCGGAAATAGACGTCCCCGCCTGCTTCATACGCAAAGTCTTGTGTCTCGAGTTCGCGGATGAACGTGATAATCTCTTCCATCGTGTCCGTGACACGCGGGTGGACGTCCGCCGGTAACACGTTCAAGGCACCTGTGTCTTCCAAATACGCGTCGATATACCGATTCGTCAACGTCCCGACGTCTTCTCCTAGCTCATTGGCGGTCCGGATGATTTTATCGTCGACATCTGTGAAGTTGAGGACGTATTTGACGTCATAGCCCCGGTATGTCAAGTAACGGCGGACCGTATCAAAGGCAATCGCCGGACGGGCGTTGCCGACGTGGATGTAATTGTAAACGGTCGGTCCACATACATACATCGACACTTTCCCAGGTACGATTGGTACAAACGGCTCTTTTTTATTCGTGAGGCTGTTGTAAAACTGAATCATGTGTATTCTCCTCCATCCGTTTCTCTAATGAAGCAAGTTTGTCTTCTAGCTGAGCGACAGCACGTTCCAGCCGCTCTTGGCACTCGCGGTCCGGGTCGGGGAAGCGGTGATCGAGGTCATGCTGTTTGACCCGCTCGCCGTTCCGGATGACGACCCGGCCTGGAATCCCGACGACGGTCGAGTCGGACGGGACGTCTTTTAAGACGACGGAACTCGCCCCGATTTTGGCGCAATCACCAATCGTAATATTCCCGAGCACTTTCGCACCGGCCGAAATCAACACGTCGTTCCCAATCGTCGGGTGACGTTTTCCTTTTTCTTTTCCCGTTCCGCCGAGCGTCACGCCCTGATAAATGGTGACGTCATTGCCGACAATCGCCGTCTCGCCGATGACAATCCCAAACCCATGGTCGATGAACAGCCGTTCGCCAATGACTGCCCCCGGGTGAATTTCCACCCCCGTTAACCAACGACTCGTCTGCGCAATCAACTTGGCTAACAGCTTCGCATTACGTTTCCATAGGCCATGTGCGAGTCGATGCGCCCAAAGCGCATGCAATCCTGGATACGTTAAGACAACTTCCGCCTTTGAGCGAGCAGCCGGGTCAAGTTCGAGCACATTTTGAATGTCGGCCCGTACACTTTTCCAAAATCCCATAATTGTTCTCCTTTTCCATATCAAAAACAAAGACGCCCCTGTGCCAAGGCACAGAGACGCCGTAAGCGCGGTTCCACTCTGTTTGGGAAAGTTCCCCTCTCATGTCTCGTTAACGCCGAGTCGCGGTCCCGACTACGTATCGCCGGAACGGCTCCGAGGTGCACTTCGACGGGGGACGCTTCTAGAACTTCCAGCCTAGGTTCTAGTCTCTGTTAAGTGTCATACCGCTTACTTTCCTCATCGTTGCCTTTAAGCTAATAATGTTGTGAGACGTGCCAAGACACGCTCTTTGCCAATCAGTGAAATGGCGTTCGGAAGCTCTGGTCCGTGCGTCTGCCCGGTCGTCGCGACCCGGATCGGCATGAACAAGTTCTTTCCTTTTTGGCCAGTCGCCTTTTGTGTCGCTTTCGTCGCTGCTTTGACGGCTTCCGGCGTGAAGTCTTCGATTGCTTCAAGTTGAGTCTTGAAGTCGGCGAGGACAGCCGGTACCGTTTCGCCAGCGAGGACCGCATTGGCCTCTTCGTCGTATTCGACCTCATCCTTAAAGAACAGATCTGTCAACGTCACGATTTCAGCACCGTGTGTCATTTGTTCTTTATAGAGGGCGATCAACGCTGTCGCCCAATCGGCTTGTTCCATCGACAAGGCGTTCGGTAAACGTCCTGCTTCTTGTAAGAATGGTAAACTGAGTGCCACCACTTCGTCAAGCGAAGCCTGTTTCATATAGACGCTGTTGATCCACGCAAGCTTCTGTTGGTCAAAGACAGCCGGGCTCTTCGACAAACGACCCGCATCAAACATCTCGATGAACTCGTCTTTCGTGAAGATTTCCTCTTCTCCGACCGGCGACCAGCCAAGGAGCGAGATGAAGTTAAAGAGTGCCCCCGGAAGGTAGCCAAGATCAGCGTATTGCTCGATGAACTGAATGATCGACTCATCACGCTTCGATAACTTCTTATGGTTCTCATTATAAATCAATGTCATGTGACCAAATGCCGGATAGTCCCAACCGAGCGCGTCATAGACCATCATCTGTTTCGGGGTGTTGGCAATATGGTCGTCCCCACGCAACACGTGACTGATTTTCATCAAGTGATCGTCGACGACGACAGCGAAGTTATACGTCGGGATACCGTCCTGTTTGACGATGACCCAGTCGCCGAAGTCTTTTGATTCGAACGAGACGTCGCCTTTGACGACATCGGTCCACTTATACGTGACCGACTCTGGTACACGAATCCGAATCGACGGTTTACGCCCTTCGGCTTCGAACGCAGCCTGCTCTTCGTCGCTCAAGTTACGGTGGGCACCCGAATACCGTGGTGCCTCGCCGCGCGCGATTTGCGCTTCGCGTTCTGCCTCGAGTTCTTCCGACGTCATATAGCACTTATACGCGAGTCCGTTGTCCATCAACTCGTTCACGTATTTATTGTATAGGTCGAGTCGTTCCATTTGGAAGTAAGGACCGTGGTCGCCGCCGCGGCCTGGACCTTCATCCCAATCGATCCCGAGCCATTCCAAGTACTTCATTTGGCTTTCGACACCGTTCTCCACGTTCCGTTTTTGGTCCGTGTCCTCGATTCGAAGAATCATCTTCCCGCCTGCATGGCGAGCATACAAGTAGTTAAATAGCGCGGTCCGGGCGTTCCCAATATGAAGGTGACCCGTCGGACTCGGCGCATAGCGTACGCGCACTTCACTCATAATATTTCCACCTTTCTTCTCTTCTGCCCAAATAGTATACCACTTTTGTCAAGCACGGTTGAGCAGGATGACCGCCTGGGCGGCAATTCCTTCTTCACGTCCGGTGAAGCCTAGTTTTTCAGTCGTCGTCGCTTTGACGTTCACTTGGCTGATGTCCGCTTCGAGCAAGTCAGCGATCACCGCTCGCATGTCATCGATATACGTCCGCAGTTTCGGACGCTCCGCCATCACGGTCGCATCGACGTTGCCGAGCACGTATCCTTCCGCTTTGACGAGCTGCCAGACGTGTCGCAACAACACTTTCGAGTCGGCGTCTTTAAACTCCGGGTCTGTATCCGGGAAATGCTTGCCGATATCCCCCGCCGCAATCGCTCCGAGCGCTGCGTCGGCAATCGTATGCAATAAGACGTCCGCATCCGAGTGGCCAAGCAGGCCGCGGTCGTGTGGAATCTCGATTCCCCCTAAAATGAGCGGACGCCCTTCGGCGAACGCATGTACATCAAATCCTTGTCCGATTCTCATCGATAGTCCTCCTTCGTTAAAATCGCTTCACCAAATAATAAATCTTCCGGGGTCGTCATTTTAATGTTGTGATAATCCCCCGGGATAATCGTCACCCGTTGCCCGCTCCATTCGAATAGACTGGCATCATCCGTCCCGATAAAACGAGCAGCTTCTGCCCGCTCATGGGCGGCTTGAATGGCGCCTGCCGGAAACGCTTGGGGCGTCTGCGCCAACCATAGTGCCTCACGCGGCACCGTCTGCGTGATGTGTCCGTCCGTCACTTGTTTCACCGTATCTTTGACCGGAACAGCGAGAATCGCCCCTGCCGTCTTGGCCGCTTCGGCGATGGCATGAAGTTGGTCAAGGCGCACAAATGGCCGTGCCCCGTCATGAATTAAGACGACATCTTCGGGATTGACGACTTGCAATCCGGCTCGAACGCTCTGTTGTCGTTCTTCCCCACCCGTTACATATGTAATCGGGATTTGGACGTGACGCAACTGCTGCTCGAACCACGCTTGCTCCTCAGGACGCACCGCGAGCACGATGCGCGCGCACCATGCATCTCTCGCGAACGCTGCCACGGTCCAGACGATAATCGGTTTTCCTTGCAGCGTCAGCATCAACTTATTCTCATCGGCTCCCATCCGCTTTCCTTTTCCTGCGGCCGGAATGACAACCGTATAGCGTACCATTCCATTCACCCCTTTTCGCGAAAAAAGAGAGCGCCGATGCGTCTCTTTTTCCACTTATTTATTCAGGACGAGCAAAAATCATGCGGCCAGCCGACGTCTGAAGCACGCTCGTGACGACAACGGGTAACGTCTTCGAGATCAGCTTGCGCCCACCTTCAACGACGACCATCGTGCCATCTTCGAGATAGGCGACACCTTGATTTTGTTCTTTTCCTTCTTTAATGACCGTCACGACCATCTCTTCTCCTGGAATGACGATTTGTTTGACCGAGTTGGCCAAATCGTTAATGTTCAATACTGGGACGTTCCGAACTTCACACACTTTGTTCAAGTTGTAGTCGTTCGTGACGACGATGCCTTTTTTCAATTCGGCCAATTTGATCAATTTGATATCCACTTCGGCGACGTCTTCAAAGTCCCCATCATAAATCTCCACTTCGATCCGATCGTTGTCTTGTAACTCTTTTAAAATATCTAGACCGCGACGGCCCCGGTTACGCTTCAGCGTATCCGACGAGTCCGCAATATATTGAAGCTCACCGATGACGAACTGCGGCACGATGAGTGTCCCTTCGATGAAACCGGTCTTCGAGATATCAGCGATTCGACCATCAATGATGACGCTCGTATCCAAAATTTTATCGTTAGAGCGGCGCAATGGTTCCGCGGCCGGCTTCTCACGTTCACTTTTGACGAACAGTTTAATCCATTCATTCCGCTTCCGGTAACCGACGGCAAAGCCGAAGTAACCGAACAGAGCGGTCACAAAAATCGGTACAATCTTGCTGAGCAAGAAGATATTCGTCACTTCTAACGAGACGCTGATCAAAAAGGCGATCAACAAACCAATAATCAATCCGATCGAGCCAAATAAAATATCGCCGACCGGCAAACGGACAAGCCGTTCTTCGATAAAACGGATAAATTTAACGACCCCATCGGTCAAGAACAAACTAAGAATGAAGAAGATAAGTCCACCAATCAAACTAGCAACGTAAGGAATCGTCAACCAAGCCGGTACACTCACACCAAGGTCGCCTAATAGCAACATCGCTTCGATAATTCCAAACCAACCGACGACGAGTCCGATCAATATAAATCCGATTCGTACAGCAATCTTCACTCATTCCACCTCCTTCATTATGAATTAAAATTTCAAGAAATTAACACCTTCATTGTAACACGGTTCTTTTGAAAGCGTTCGTTACAAAGCGTTAAAAACTGCCGGAAGCGCCCCATCAGAATGGGATAGCGAGTTGGAGCGCTTCATCGACAGTACTGACACCGACGACATCGATACCAGGCGGGGCCGTCCAGCCCCCGAGGTTGTTTTTCGGAATGATGGCCCGGGTGAAACCAAGCTTGGCCGCTTCAGCGACACGTTGCTCAATCCGTGACACACGCCGTACCTCACCGGTCAAACCGACTTCACCGATACATACATCCGTCGGACGGGTCGGACGGTCCCGGAAGCTTGACGCGATCGAAATACAGATGGCCAAGTCGATGGCCGGTTCGTCCAATTTAACGCCGCCGGCCGCCTTCAAATAAGCGTCTTGCGTTTGGAGCAAGAGACCCGAACGCTTCTCGAGCACGGCCATGAGAAGTGCGACCCGGTTCTGGTCAATCCCGGTCGCCATCCGGCGCGGGTTCCCGAACGAGGTCGGCGAGATGAGTGCCTGTAACTCGACGAGCACGGTCCGCGTCCCTTCCATCGATGCGACGACGGTGGAGCCCGAGACGCCAGCAGTTCGTTCTTCCAGGAAGATTTCAGACGGATTGAGCACTTCTTCGAGCCCGCCTTCTTTCATTTCAAAGATGCCAATCTCGTTCGTCGATCCAAATCGGTTTTTGACGGCCCGTAAAATTCGGAACGTATGGTGACGCTCCCCTTCAAAGTAAAGGACCGCATCCACCATATGCTCGAGCAGACGAGGGCCGGCAATCGAACCTTGTTTCGTCACGTGACCGACGATAAAGACGGCCACTCCTCGCGTTTTAGCGATTTTCATGAGCGCCGCCGTACATTCTCGGACTTGAGCGACACTACCTGGCGCTGATTGAATTTCATCCATATAAACGGTTTGAATCGAGTCGATGATGACGAACCCCGGTTCTTCTTCATCGATGACCCGTTCAATCATCAACATGTCCGTCTCTGCGAGGACATATAAGTCTTCAGTCGGCAGACCGAGCCGTTCGGCTCGGAGTTTCGTCTGTTTGAGCGATTCTTCCCCGGAAATATAGAGCACTTTCCGTCCACTATGAGCCAAATGGGCACTCACTTGAAGCAGAATCGTCGACTTCCCGATTCCCGGGTCCCCACCGACGAGGACGAGCGAGCCCGGGACAATCCCGCCCCCAAGCACACGGTCAAACTCTTGACTATTCGTATGGACGCGCGTCTCTTCTTGCGACACGACGTCCGACAGACGTTCTGGCTTCAACTGCCTCGAGGAGCTATGGACGAATGCGGCTCCCCGCTTCGCCTTTTTCTCTTCGACAAATTCTTCGACGAGCGTATTCCACTCGTTACAACCTGGGCAACGTCCCATCCATTTTGCGGATTCGTATCCACATGACTGACATACGTACTTCGTTTTAATTTTTGCCATGATGTTCCTTTCCGTCTAAAAAAGCTCCCTCACACGAGAGAGGGAGCCTTGTAGTTACTGAACGACACCTTCATTACGGACGACGAATTCGCCATCTTGTACATCGAGCGCCACTTTGCTGCCTTTTGTGATGCTGCCACTGAGCATCGCTTCTGAGAGTCGGTCCTCAACCTCACGCTGGAGCGCACGGCGGAGTGGACGAGCCCCGTATTCCGGATCGTACCCGACTTCGGCGATTTTCTCGAGCGCCGATTCCGTCAAGCTGAAATCAATCCCTTGTTCTCCGAGACGTTTTGTAAGTGTCTCGGCCATAAGTTTGACGATTTCTTGGATGTGTTCTTTTTGGAGCGAGTGGAAGACGGTAATCTCGTCAATCCGGTTCAAGAACTCGGGACGGAACGCCTTCTTCAACTCTTCCATAACTTTATCCTTCATTTCCGTATATTCACGCTTCACATCATCTTCAACGGTGAACCCGACATATTTGTTCCGTTTGAGCGCTGCTGCACCGACGTTTGACGTCATGATGATGACCGTATTCCGGAAGTCGACCGTACGCCCTTTCGAGTCAGTCAAGCGACCGTCATCGAGCACTTGGAGCAAGATGTTGAACACTTCAGGGTGAGCCTTTTCAATCTCATCAAGCAAGATGACCGAATATGGCTTGCGGCGAACCTTCTCTGTCAATTGACCGCCTTCTTCATAACCAACGTAACCTGGAGGCGATCCAACGAGACGACTCGTCGCGTGTTTCTCCATGTACTCCGACATGTCGATTCGGATGATGGCGTCTTCGTCACCGAACAACGCTTCAGCCACAGCCCGAGCCAACTCGGTTTTCCCGACACCAGTTGGTCCGAGGAAGACGAACGAACCAATCGGACGTTTCGGATCTTTCAATCCGGCACGAGCCCGGCGAATCGCCCGCGAAATCGATTTGACAGCCTCATCTTGACCGATGACTCGGCCGTGGAGAATCGATTCGAGTTTGAGGAGACGATCTGTCTCTTCTTCGGCAATCTTCGTCACCGGTACACCTGTCCAGTTAGCGACGACTTGCGCGATATCTTCTTTCGTTACTTCGAGTTTTTCGTTCCCTTGCTTATTCTGCCATTCCGATTTGAGCTGTTCGAGTTCATCTCGAAGTTTCTGCTCGGTATCGCGTAGTGAGGCAGCCTTCTCGAACTCTTGACTCTGTACAGCTGAATCTTTTTCTTTACGAATCGATTCAAGACGAGCCTCAAGCTCTTTCAAGTTCGGCGGTGCTGTAAACGAGCGAAGTCTTACTTTCGAAGCAGCCTCATCGACGAGGTCAATCGCTTTATCTGGAAGGAAACGGTCCGAGATGTAGCGGTCCGAGAGAACGACGGCCTCATGAATCGCTTCATCTGTGATTGTGACGCGATGGTGCGCCTCGTAACGGTCACGTAACCCGAAGAGAATTTGTTCTGCCTCATCCGTCGTCGGTTCATTGACTTGAATTGGTTGGAAGCGACGTTCGAGCGCGGCATCCTTCTCGATATATTTCCGATACTCATCGAGTGTCGTCGCACCGATACATTGAAGTTCGCCACGTGCTAGCGACGGTTTCAAAATATTCGATGCATCGATAGCACCTTCTGCACCCCCAGCACCAATTAACGTATGCAACTCGTCAATGAAGAGAATGACGTTCCCAGCTTGGCGAATCTCATCCATCACTTTTTTCAAACGATCTTCAAATTCACCGCGGTACTTCGTTCCAGCGACGAGTGTACCCATATCGAGCACCATGACGCGCTTATTCCGAAGTGTTTCCGGCACTTCATTGTTGATGATCTGTTGGGCGAGCCCTTCGACGACTGCCGTCTTCCCGACCCCTGGTTCCCCGATGAGGACCGGGTTGTTTTTCGTCCGGCGTGATAACACTTCGATGACACGTTGGATTTCGCCTGAGCGACCGATGACCGGATCAAGACGGGATTCTCGCGCTTGCTGTGTCAAGTCACGAGCTAAGCCGTCAAGCGTCGGTGTAGCAGCACTTGTACCTGGTTGTGATGCATTAGCTGACGACTCAGTGTTTCCTAAGAGCTGGAGCACTTGCTGACGCGCCTTCGTCAAGCTGATCCCAAGGTTGTTCAAGACTCGGGCTGCCACCCCTTCTCCTTCACGAATGACGCCGAGGAGAATGTGTTCAGTCCCGACATAAGAGTGACCAAGTTTCCGTGCTTCATCCATCGATAGCTCAATCACTTTTTTCGCACGTGGCGTATAGTGAATCGTCGATCCGTTTTCTGAACCTCGTCCGATGAGTGCCTCCACTTCTTGCTGAATCTTTTCTGACGTAAGTCCGAGAGCGAACAGTGCCTTAGCGGCAATCCCTTCTCCCTCGCGAACAAGTCCGAGTAAAATGTGCTCCGTACCGATATTATGATGGCCAAGCCGTACTGCTTCCTCTTGTGCTAAAGCTAATACGCGCTGAGCTCGTTCTGTAAATCGACCAAACATCATTGACAAAACCTCCTTAAAGTTGGATCAAACTAACCCATGATCTAACGTTCGACGAACGAGCGTCGCACGTTCGCGATCTCGTTCTTTCGTAGATAATGTTTTCCCGAAATGCTTTTGTAGGAAACCTGATTGAAGCTTTACAATCAATTCGTGAAACTGAGGTGGACTCCAATCCGATAAAATACCCAGGTCACTCGCCAAGTGAAGATCGGATAGGCGTTCGACAGCTTCTGTTGATGATAGCAGTTTTGCATAACGTAAAATCCCATACGAGCGATAAAACTGATCTTCTAACTCGTCCTGATTGCGAGCCAATAACTCTTCGCGGGCTTGTCGCTCTGCCTGAATGACTTGTTCCGTAATCTCCATGAAGTCGGTTAACAGTTGGGTTTCATGGCTCCCTAACGTGCGTTGGTTCGATAATTGGAACAGTCGCCCCGCCGCATCACTGCCTTCCCCGTAACGTCCCCGAATCGTATATCCGAGCTTCCGAAGTTCTTTTAGAATAGGAGTTATCCGTCCGGTCAACGTCAATCCTGGCAGATGAAGCATCACCGAGGCTCGTAAACCCGTCCCGATATTACTCGGACATGTTGTCAAATAACCTAGCTGTTCATCAAATGCGTAAGGAAGGGATTCCCCACAGAGAGCATCGACACGTCTTGCCAGTTCGAAAGCCTCTTCTACTTGATAACCTGGGAGTAGCGTTTGAATTCGTAAATGGTCTTCTTCATTGATGAGTACGCTGATCGTCTCATCATCACTTAAAAAGACGGCACTTTGTTCTTTCGCGGCAATCGTAGGACTAATCAAATGCTTTTCAACGAGCGCTTGTCGGGTCACCTGATCATAAGCACCCATATGCAAATACTCAAAACCTTGCAATCCTCCAAGTGACGCTTCAATCCGTTCACAAAGTTGTTGCTGTCCTTCCTCCGATAATACAGGAGAAAAGACGGTGTCTTTTAAATTGCGCGCTAGACGAATGCGAGTCGAGATGACCAAATCATCCAACTTGGCTCGCTCTCTCATTTTAGGACCAAGTGGATGTTTAAGATAAGACTCCATCACGCCTCACCTCGCCCTTTCAATTGATTGATCTCTTTTTTCAGCCTGGCTGCGCGTTCATAATCTTCTTGTTCGACGGCTCGTTCCAACTCCCCTGCTAACTTTGCAAGTCGCTCTTCAATTCGCTCGTCGGGAGTCCGTAACGCATCTGGCATCGAACCTACATGTTCATCATGGCCCTGTTGATACTGACGTGTGATTTTAATCAATTCTTCACGAAAGACGGTATAACAAGTGGTACAGCCCGCTTTTCGAAGATGAGCTAATTCGGTTTGTGTCAATTGACAGCCCGGGCACCGTTTCACGGCTGGCACGTAACCTGCTATCAGTTCGACTGTACATTGGCGACATAGTCGTCTCGTCACCGGTATCCCGTTCTCGACTACTTGGATCTCATTGATGGCAGGTCGCCGTTTACATCGTTCGCATAACATCTCTTTATGCCTCCGTCGGTCAATGGTAACTAAGTAACTTCATTAATGCGAGTAACTGTTGTCTTCGAATCAAGTGACGATCGTCAGCGTGTAACCCAAGCGCTTCATCAGACAATAAATGATACAACAAGCGCACTTCCCGCTCACTCAACATCCCTTCTTCAAATAAGCGAATCAAGATGTTCTCGACAAGCTGTTCGGAAAGACGAGGATGGTCTTGTAAAATATCCATCAAGCTGACCAACACGTCTTGCTTTTCATGTAAAATCACGCGGCGAATGCGAATATATCCCCCGCCTCCACGCTTACTTTCGACAAGATAGCCCTTCTCGACCGTAAAGCGAGTATTAATGACGTAGTTGATTTGAGACGGAACACATTCGAAACGCTTGGCAATATCTTGCCGTTTAATCTCGATTGCTTCGGCCTGGCTCTCCTTCAGCACTTGTTTTAAATACTGTTCGATTACATCCGATATGTTTCTCATCTCCACCACCCTCTGACCATCTTTGACTTTTGACTATATTCTATCATTGATTCAAAAAAAGGCAAACGAAAAGCGATGTCGCAACTGCGACACCGCTTTAAACAGAAAAAAGACGATCAAGCGGATGCTTGATCGTCTTTCGCGTTGGCCTGGCAACGTCCTATCCTCACAGGGGGAGACCCCCAACTACTTTCGGCGCTGAAGCGCTTAACTTCCGTG
>NZ_JACSLZ010000012.1:0-75648 GCF_018618395.1 Exiguobacterium sp. s149 | reverse complement strand
ACCCCGGAACAATATCGGGGCCATCTGATCGCCGCATAGAAAACGTGGGCTTTTTATTAAACTGTCCATTTTACGGGGCTCAGTTCAGTGTTCGCATCAGCTGGCCTCTTCTCATGGCAATTCTCTAAATTTAGTATTCTTTGTTCAACGTGGTAAATTCATCTTCTTTCAAAGGTGAATCGCCTTTTGAATTATGTCCATAATAGGTGACGACGTACTCTTTCTCTTGATTGGTTTTGACGAAAAATTCATACTCGACTCTGTTTTCGTCCTCGAAATTCAAGCGATATAAGTACCCAAATTGATTCATGCTGAACTCGACATCATAGGCGCTCTGATCGATTGAAAAATGCTCAGTTAACGTTTCGTTCAAAAAAGTTTCTCGCTGATCTACCTCATGAAGAAGGAAAAAGATACCTCCTAACAGGAGTAACGCAAAAGCGAGTTGAGACTTGGGTGTAGGTTTGTTAGATGCCATCTACATCAGCCTTCCTTAAATGAGATTAATCAACTGCTACCGAGTAAATATGACAAAGACCGCTCAATGAAGCGGTCTTTGTCATGTCTTCTTCGGCGAAGCACTAAAAGCAAAATACAACCCGACGCCAATTGCGAGTCCAATCAAGTAGTGATCGAGCGCGATGGCAGTCGAGACACCGACGCCGAGGGCGATCGGAAAGGCGTAGCTGCCGGTCGTTTGTTTATTGGACATGGAGCATGCCTCCTTTGTCCAGTTACTACGGGCGCCGCCTCAAAAAGTTTCAAGCCTTCTTCTTCGTCCCTTGGAACGCGAAGAACATCGCGATGCCAATCCCGAGTCCGAGCCACCAGTTGTCGAACAACAGCCCGAAAATGAGAATAAAGGCGACGGCGACCGGGAGTGCCAAAAAGCCACGTTGACGTTTCATGCGAATCATCCTTTCTACGTCTCTCTTCTCGTCTGTTCCCGCTTTAAAGGTGATTCATTCAAAAAAGACGGTCCTGTCAGTCGGACGTCTCTCGTTCGGTGAGTGATGTCGCATGCGTTGAGCTATTGGGATATAAGTAGATGGAGAACATCGTGCCTTCCCCGTACACGGAGTCGGCATGGATGCCCCAGCCGTGCGCTTCGGCGATCCGTTTACAGATGCGAAGGCCGAGACCGGTCCCTTTGATCGGGCGGTGTGCATCCGAGTCGACCCGGTAATACTCATCGAACACATACGGGATGGCGTCACTCGGGATGCCGATTCCGGTGTCACGGACCGACAGGACATACGTGTCGTCTTCGTTCGTCAGCTCGACGTAGACCGTGCCGCCGTTCGGCGAATACTTGATCGCGTTGCCGATCAAGTTATGGAGCAGTTGCAACAGCTTCTCCTGATCGGCCTCGAGGGTCATGTCATCCGCGGACAAGATGACGTCATGCTGGGGGGCCGTCGCTTGATAGTGCACGACGATGTCCTCGAGCAATGGTCGCAAGTCGAACGTCGACAACGACAATAACTCCACGGAATAGTTCACACGCTGGTAGTCGAGGAAATTATCGACGAGCCGCTCGAGCCGCTCGGCCTCCCGTTTGACGAGCGTCAACATCCCATGCGTCTTCTCGTCATCGCCATGTTGGTACATGAGCAACTCCGCGTAACCGTTGATGGCCGTGAGCGGGGAACGGAACTCGTGGGACAGTTCGGCCAAGAAGGCGTCTTTCTGCTCCTCGAAGCGGATCGAGTCGGTGATGTCTCGCCACATGAGGAATGCGCCGCGCGGCGTATGTGTGAAGTTCACAATGACTTGCATCGTGCGCTCGCCGATGCGGAGCGACTTCGCATCCATGCTCGGGCAACAGCCGAACCGGTTCGTCATGAGTTCTTCCCAAATCAGCGTTACATCGTTCATATCTGCGCCGTTCCGCTCGAACGCTTCGTGGAAGAACCGGGTCATGTCTTCTGGGCGCGAGAAACGCTGGTTGACCATCGAAGGACAGATGGCGCGAAGCTGTTCGTTCGAATACAGATGGTTCCGTGTGAAGTCGATATAACAGACCGCATCTTGAACTTCTTCGACAAGTGAATGAATCGGTAACGACTGGGGTGCGTGAATCTGGTTCATTCGTTTAGCCGTCGAGCGCCCATGGTACCGGCGAGCCGGATAGAATGACTTTCGAGTCATCGCGCGAACCTCCCTTCGATATAAAGCTATATATATACGTAAAGTAATATCGACATACTCCTTTATTATACGATATTCGCCGATGATTCCCTATACCCCCCATAGACCTAGCTAGAAATGGGTCACAACCGGGATAGTCGGACGGAATGCGCACGATTCTAGGAAAAAACACCTTCCTCGTATGTTAGAGGAAGGTGGTAGGATTAGAACAACGTATACGGGTTGACACTATTGGCAGCCGTCGAGCTGCTGTAGACGTATTTATTTTTATGGATTTCGAAATGAAGGTGGCTTCCGAACGAGTTGCCGGTGTTGCCGACCGTTCCAATTTTCGCGCCTTTGGCGACTTTTTGTCCTTTGACGACGTTCAAACGATCCATATGGGCGTAGACGCTCGTGTACGCTTGACCGTTGATCGTGTGCGAAATCATGACGTGGTTACCGTACGCTCCATAGTTACGGGCGACGATGACTTCACCGTATGCTCCAGCTTGGACTGTCGTGCCTTTCGCGGCCGCCAAGTCGATGCCGTTATGGAACGTGTAGCCGTATTTGCCGCTCGCCGGGCCATACCCTTGCGTCAACGTGCCTTTCGCAGGAATCAAGAACTTGCCCGCTGTCGCTGTTTGGAGTGACGTGCTGCTATATTTTTTAACATATGTACTCGAGACGTATTTTGTACTGCCGTTATAATTGATTTTTGTCCATGAACCGGTCGCGCCGAGATAGGTGAACGTTTGGCCGAGTTTGGCACTGCCGACTTTTTGATAAGACGTCGATGGGCCGCTCCGCACGTTCAAAACATTCGTCGTGACTTTGACTTTATACGATGTAGCTGCCTCTACCGGTGTCGAAGCGGGAAGTGTCAAGCCGGAAACAAGAAGGGCGCCTAATGTGATCGTCATCAGTTGTTTTTTCATAGTATGGTAAATCCTTTCAATTATGGAACAATGCGACAGAACAATGATAATTACCTTATAAAAAAATTTTACCATCAAAAAATAGATTCTAATATGTCATTTATATTTCAAAAAAGTATAATCGTTATGAAAACGATTGTGTATTAGAGAAAGTCCAGTCATATCAACGAAAATGAGACATGCAACGTTTTGTTGGTAAAAGAATATATGCCTAAAATTCAAAAAAACTCCGATTTCTCGTAGTTTAGCTTTTGAAAAACAGGGTAATTTTAATTAGTTTAGCCTAAATAAAAAAGGGCCGATGAGAATCAATCCCTTTTGTCAGTTGCTTCCTTGAAATGCTTCGTCCCATACATAAGAAAAACCGAGGCATGTGCCCCGGTTTCACTTGCCTGCTCTTACTGAGAAGGTGTGACCACGTTCCGACAAACGTTTTGATTAAAGTGCCGACAGTTCTTCCTCGGTGACCCATTTATGGTTGGTCACTTCTTCGCCGGATTCTAACGTGAAGTCGACCATATAGACCGTCGTCTCTTCGACAGAATCGATGGTAGCAGTCGTGCCGCCCATACCGCTCATATGCTCGGCATTGACTTCAACCTCATCGCCGACCTCGTACGGGTCGTCCTGTGCACCTTCAATCTCTTCATGAATGATCCATTTATGGTCTTTGACGCGCTCGCCTCCGTGCATCGGGTCGTACGAGATACTGTAGGCGACCGTATCGTAGGCGCCGACGATGGTCGCTTCCGCGCCTTCCATGCCAGGCATATGGGCCTCTGTGATGACGGCCGTGTCGCCGACCGCGAACGTCGGGTTCTCTGCTGACTTCAAGCCTTCGGGGACGTCACCAGACCCGGACATGTCCATTCCTGAATGGTCGTTCCCGTCCATCGTCTCTTCCATTTGATCATTCATGTTCGTATCATTATTCGTCGTGTCGTCTTCACCACAAGCAACGAGTAAACCGCTCAGTGAGAGTGCCATCGTCATCATTCCGAGTTTCTTATTCCATTTCATTCATATTCCCTCCAAGTAAAGTGTGATTAGTCTACTTTCAATTGTCCCATCATCCCGTTTTCTTCATGCTCCAGGATGTGGCAGTGATACATAAACGTCCCTGTCTCTTGAAACGTCATTTCAATGTTCACTTTCTCGCCCGGTGCGACGGCGACCGTATCTTTCCAGCCACGTTCGTTGTCAGGCGGAGGCTTGCCGTCCCGTTCAAGTATCCGGAATTGGACGCCATGGACGTGGAACGGGTGGGTCATCCCGCCCATCATGTCTTCTCTGTTATAAATTTCCCACACCTCGGTCGAGCCTTGCCGGACGTTAATGTCAATCCGGTCAGGGTCGAACTGTTTGCCGTCAATCGTCACCATATTGCCCATCCCGAACAACGTGAGCCGGCGATCGGCCGCGCTCGCCTCGTTAGCGACAGGGGCTTCCGTGAAAGCATCCGTCCAGTCGCCATCTTGCTCGATGTGGTCACGCACCGTGAACGTCGTGAACGGGATTCCGTCCGCTTGAAGAGCGAGGTCGTCCTCGAGCGACAAGTCGGAAAAGTCGATTAAAATCTCGGCCCGTTCACTAGGTGTGAGCGTCAACGTCTCAAGCGAAACCGGTTGGTCGAGCAACCCGCCGTCAGTCGCGATTTGAGTGAACGCCTCCCCGTTCGATAGGGAGAAGTCGAGATTCCGGGCGTTAGAGCCGTTGACGAGACGGACGCGTAACGTGTTCGTCGTCACGTCGAACGTTGTATTGATTGCTCCGTTCGCAATCAACGTATCACCGACCGTCCCATCGACGTTCATCTGGCGGTCGTAATCGAGTTGTCCGTCGGCTGTGAAGAGACGGTCTTGAACGATGAGCGGGATGTCATCAACACCGTATTCATTCGGCAACCCGGTCTCCGCTTGGTTCGTCACGTACAAGAGTCCGGCCAAACCAAGGTATACTTGTTCGGCCGTCGCGCCCATCGGATGCGGGTGAAACCAGAGTGTGCCCGGTTCTTGGTCGATATCGAGACGAACTTGTCTTTGTTCACCCGGGGCAATCGATTGATGGGGTCCGCCGTCTTCGGCTCCCGGGATGACGAGACCGTGCCAATGGAACGAGGTCGGTTCATCGAGCTGATTGATTGTATTGATATAGACGGTCTTTCCAGCTGGTAATTCAATCATCGGTCCGAGCAAATTCCCGTTATAGCCGAGCGTCTCGGTACTGACACCTTGATTGAAAAATCGGTGCTCGCCACGTTCGGTACGAACCGTATAATAGAGCGCCTCGTCCGTGACACGGTCAGGTCGTAGCCGTTCCGGGATGGGGAGTCGTTGATTCGGTTCGTTCGACGCGACGAGCTCGACGGTACCCCCACGTCCCATCCCGCCGTTGCCATGCATCATGCCACCATCGTTTCGATCTCCCATGAATGAACCGTTGCCCATCATCCAGTTTCCAGGAGCAAACGTGAACAAAAGCAAGAACAATCCAATCACGATACTGACTATACCCATCCCAATGACCCATTTCGTTACGCGGTTCATAAGGCATCATCCTTTCGGTTAAAAGCGAGAGCCTATTTAGTTATACCAACAAGTTATGAAATATTTGTTAAACGGAAAATAAGTTTTTATATACTATATAGGGGTATATGGTATACATAGGAGGTGGTCAACGTGGAACATTCACACCACGCGTCATCTCATCATGAACACGGGGAAGCGCATGACTCGCATACCGGCGGACATGAAGGGATGATTGAAGAGTATAAGCGTCGATTTTTCGTCTCGTTAGGGCTGACGATCCCGATTCTCATATTGTCAGATATGATTCAAGAGTGGGCCGGTTTCGAACTCACGTTTCCTTATGAAAAGGAGACGCTGTTCGTGTTGGCGACGATTGTGTACGTCTACGGAGGGTGGCCGTTTTTGAAAGGGAGCATCGATGAATTGCGTCAACGAAATCCGGGGATGATGATGCTGATTGGACTTGCCATCAGCGTCGCGTACTTCTATAGTGTTGCCATCGTGTTCGGATACGGGCATGGGCATGACTTCTTTTGGGAGTTGGCGACGTTAATCGTCATCATGTTGCTCGGGCACTGGATTGAGATGCGCTCGATCATGGGTGCTTCGAACGCGTTGCAACAGCTCGTTCGTCTATTACCGAGCGTGGCACACCGCATCAACGGGAGTGACATCGAGGACGTTCCCGTCTCGGCGCTCGCTGCTGGGGATTTGATTCTCGTCAAACCGGGCGAGCAGATTCCTGTTGACGGGGAACTGCTGAAAGGGCGGACGACGGTCGATGAGTCGATGTTGACCGGTGAATCGATGCCTGTCGAAAAAGAGACCGGGGATGTCGTCATCGCAGGATCAATCAACCAAGAAGGTAGCATGACGATTTCGACGACAAGCACGGGAGAGAGCACATACTTGGCGAAAGTCATCGACTTGGTCAAAGAAGCGCAGGAATCCAAATCGAAAACGCAAAACCTAGCCAATCGGGCCGCCAAGCTCTTGTTTTATGTCGCCGTCGGATCGGGAGTGCTGACGTTCGCCATTTGGGTCGCCCTCGGATATCCGGTCAGTATGGCTGTCGAACGAATGGTCACCGTCATGGTCATCTCATGTCCGCACGCGCTCGGTCTCGCGTCTCCGCTCGTCGTGGCGGTCTCGACAGCCCTGTCGGCGAAACGCGGACTGTTGATTCGGAATCGGACTCAATTCGAAGAGGCGCGTCATCTCGATGCGGTCATTTTCGATAAGACGGGAACGTTGACGAAAGGCGATTTCGGGGTGACGGACATTGAAGCCGCATCTGCTCATACAGAAGAGGAAGTGTTACGTCTGGCCGCCGCGGTCGAGACGGCCTCGCAGCATCCGCTCGCACGAGGTATTCTTCGGGAAGCGGAAGCACGCAAGTTGACGTTGCCTGAAGTCGTCGATTTCGCTTCGATCACGGGGGTTGGATTAGAAGGACAGGTAGAGGGAGGTCACGTTCAAGTCGTCAGCCCCCGCTATATTCGGGAGCATGAGCTCTCAATTGACGAAATGGCGTTCGACCGATTATCGGCCGCCGGGAAGACCGTCGTCTTCACGGTTCGAGACGGGGACTTGGTCGGTATGATCGCCTTGGCGGACATGGTTCGCGATGAAGCGAAAGAGACGGTCCGAGCGTTGAAAGACCGGGGCGTCCGTTCGATCATGCTCACTGGTGACAACCGAAAAGTGGCCGACTGGGTGGCGTCGCAACTTCATATCGAGGAAGTGTACGCCGAAGTGTTGCCGGATGATAAATCACGGCAAGTGCAAACCGTCCAAGCCGACGGCAGCAAAGTGGCGATGGTCGGGGACGGCATTAATGATGCACCGGCTTTGGCCCAAGCGGACGTCGGCATTGCCATCGGGAGCGGCACCGACGTCGCCGTCGAAACGGCCGATATCGTTCTCGTCCGGAGCAACCCGAAAGACGTGCTGTCGATTCTCGACTTGTCTCGCAACACATACAACAAGATGATTCAGAATCTGTGGTGGGCCGCCGGCTATAACATCGTCGCCATCCCGCTCGCGGCCGGTGTGTTGGCCCCAATCGGCATCATCTTGTCACCGGCCGTCGGTGCCGTGCTCATGAGTCTCAGTACCGTCATCGTCGCGCTCAATGCCCGGACGCTCAAGCTTTAACAATTCTTTCATCTTTGGTCTCTATAATGAGGAGGATGCTAAAGATGGAGGGAACTATTATGAAACGAAAGCTACTCGTACCGATGTTTTTGACGACTGTATTTCTTGCCTCGTGTGGGGGTGCGACACCAGCGAGCGAGTCGAAGGAACCGGTCACGGAAGAAAAAGAGACGTCGACGGAACAGGTGCCGGACCGCTGGACAGCGACAAAAACAGGCATCGTGGTCTCGCATATCCACGGTGCCGGCTTTTGGCCAGACGGGCGTCCGGTCATCGCGACGCATACGGGACTGATGGAATTCAGAGAAGACGGCTGGTACGAATTGTCCTCGAACCGTCACGACTATATGGGCTTCGAGCTCGTCAAAGACGGATTCTATGCGAGCGGTCACCCGGCACAGGATTCACCGTATAAAAATCCGCTTGGTGTCGTCCGCGGGACCGATAAAGGGGAGACGCTCGAGATTCGTTCGCTAGAGGGCGAGGCCGATTTTCACTATATGAGTGCGGGTTTCGAATCCGAGAGCCTCTACGTGTATTTAGAAACGGCGACCAGTGAACTCGAACCAGGTTTTTATCGATCGCTCGACGGCGGTACGTCGTTTGAGCCGATGGAGATGGATGGCATCGAAGGTCGAGGCATCGCCGGCATCACGGCCGATGCAAGCGAACCGAAACGCGTCTTCGTCTATGGTCCGGACGGCATCCTCGTCTCAGACGACGGGGGAGACACGTTCGAGCCGTTCCTGGAACAGAAGAATATCGTCACGATGGCATCGACGAAAGGGAAATTGGCGTCAATCACGAAAGACGGTGCCTCGTTCGATCTGGTGGTCTCGGATTTGACCGACGAGACGGAGACGACCGTTGAGCTGCCCTCGCTGAACGCGGACAGCGTCCCGATCGAACTGGTCAGCCAAAACGGGCGATTGTTGCTAGCGACATCGGATAACAGTGTGTACGTCTTTGAAGACGAGGAATGGACGCAACTGTTGCAAGCAGGGAAAGTGAAATGAAAAAAATCCGGCGCCTGAGCTCAGGTGCCGGATTTTTTTAGTGGGGCGGAAGCGTGATGGTGAACATCGTCCCAGATGAATCAGAGGCGACGGTCAACGTACCATCATGCAACCGGATGATTTGATGGGCGATGGCAAGCCCGAGTCCACTGCCACCCGTACGACGGGAACGTGATTTTTCGACCCGGTACAGGCGATCGAAGATGTAAGGCAGATCGTCTTGAGGGATACCTTTCCCGTCGTCTTGAATCGTGAAGCGGAGTGCTTCATCCGTAAGTTGCATATCGAATTGGATATGGCGTGCCTCGCTATGTTGAATCGCGTTGTGGGCGATGGAGCGGAACACTTGTAAGATGCGATGTCGATCTAACTGTAAGACGACGTCTTTGGAGGAGCAGTCGGTGCTGCTAGCAAACGCGATCGAAGTCACTCGGAACATTGTGGCTAGCACGCGTTGCAAATCGTCGCAGAGCGCATCGACGGCCACGGGTTCGCGATGCAACGTGAACGTGTTCTCGTCCAACTGGGCGAGCTGGAACGCGTTCTCGACGAGCTCGGTCAACGCTTGGCTCTCCTCGAGAATCGTCTGAATCGACTGTTCTTTTAACGACTCTGGCGTCTGTGGTTTGGATGCGATTTCGGCATATCCTTGCAGATACGTGAGCGGCGTTTTAATCTCGTGGGCGAGGTCCGACAAGAACTGATTCCGTTCTTTCCGGAGACGAGCCAGTTCAAGCGACATCGCTTCAATTGAGCGGGCCAATTCGCCGATTTCATCCTCTCGGGACGTCGGAAGGGTCAACGTTTCGGGATTCGTCAACACATCCTCGGTCGCTCGGCGCAACAGCTGAATCGGATTTGAAATCAACCGGCTCAGCAAGACGAACGTCATGATGGTGATGACGAGGGCGATGCCGGTGATATAAAGAAACCGGAGTTGGAGCCGATGGCTGATGCCATGGATAATCTCGGTCGGTAGAAACATATACACATACCCGTAGCGGTTGTCATTTTCCATCGCATCAATCGGGGTCCGTACCGCGAGATACGGTTCGTTCTCCCAATCGTCTTCGAGGATGGTCGTCATATTGTCATCGCCTCGGTTCGCTTCCGTTTGGATGAGCACCGAGAGCGGGTCGGGGAAGCGGTTGGATGTCTGTAGAATCGAGTGGTCGGGAGCGGTGATGGCAACTTTCGTATCGGTCTCGCTCTCCATCGTCGCGACGTGGTCAATCGTCTCCTCATCAAAACTCATCGCTAGTACGCTCGCATGGCTTTCCGCTCTCGATTCGAGCCGGTCGATTTCTTCGACAACACGTTCACCGAGGAGCGTATGGTAGAGCAATAAGAACAAGACGCCTTCAATCAATAACGTCGTCAATAAAAAGATCAGGCTGATTCGGAATGGGAGGCTATTACGTCGGAATGTCATGAGTCCGACCGCTCTTCGGTCCAGCGATAGCCGCGACCCCACACCGTTTTCAAATAATCGTCAATCGGGAAGCCGGCCTCGCCGAGTTTGTCGCGAATCATGCGGATATGGGCATCGACCGTGCGCGGGTCCGACTCGGACGAGTAGGGCCACACCAAGTCGTATAAATCCATCCGGTTGTATAGCCGGTTCGGATGTTGCAAGAACAGTTTCAAGATGGCTGTCGCTTTCGGCGTCATGACGACTTCTTGTTCTTGATAGAGGATTCGTCCGCTCGCTTCCTCATAGCGCAGCTGTCCGTAGTTCACATTGGTGACACGGCTCCGTCGCAACACCGCACGAATCCGGGCCAGGAGCACATTTCCTTCGAACGGCTTCGTGACATAATCGTCGGCACCCGCGTCCAACCCGCGGATCGTTGTCTCACTGTCCGAGCGGGCCGTCAACAACACGACGGGCAGTTCGGCATCGAGCGCCTTGATTTGGCGGCACAACGTGATCCCATCGACGCCGGGCATCATGATGTCGAGCATCACTAAGTCCGGACGTTCGGAAATCCGTTCCATCGCTTCTCGTCCGTCAGCGGCCTCGATACAGGTGTAGCCGTCGCCTTCGAGGAATAGGCGGAGCAACCGTCTCATTTTCATTTCGTCATCGACAATCAAAACTTTCATATGTGGTCCTCCTATGATTCTGAGCCGTCTCGTCTACATAACGGTTTCGAGAGAAGGGGAACGTTCTCCTTGTCCCTCAGGGCAGTTTGGGCAATTGAAGAAACCGTCGGACGAGTTCGGGTTCGTCGAATGGTACGGCTTCGTCTCCGATGCGCTCGACGCGGTCATGCCCCTTTCCGAATATGACCCCACAGTCATAGTCCGCCATCTGGTCACAGAAGAACCGGATGGCTGGTTCGCGTTCAGCGAATTGGACCAGTTCGACAGATGACCCGGCCGCCAAATCGTCGAGGATGTGTCGGGGGTGTTCGTGACGTGGGTCATGGACGGTCAAGATGACATCTGCTCCTGAAGCAACGACCACCTCCATCATGTTGCTGCGCTTCATGCGGTCGCGTTCGCCAGCAGCACTGAGTAACACGAGTACACGCGGATAGCGGGCCGTCAATGACGTCACGACTTGTTTGATGGCGTCCGGGGTATGCCCATAGTCGATATAGACCGATTGATTGATTCCGGTCACTCGTTCGAGGCGTCCGCTCGGTAACGTCAACTTCTTCAGATGAGGAAGAATCTCTGCCAACGGAATACCGGTGTGCAGGACGATGCTGATAGCGCATAACGTGTTATCGAGATTATAGTCCTCATAAAACGGGAGGGGCGATTGCGCCTCCTCGTCGCCTAACTGGAGCATGAACTGCTCGTCTTTCTGATACCCGATCAAGTTTGCGGTAGTCGAGTGACGACTGAATAAAAAGGAGTCGGCGACGGATGGTGCCATCGACAGCATGAGCGCATGATGCGAATCGTCGGCATTGACGATGCCACACCCTGAATCCCTCAACTGGGCAAACAACTTGGCTTTCGTGTAGGCGTACGTCACCATCGTCCCATGATAGTCCAAGTGGTCGTGGGACAGATTGAGAAACGAAGTCGTCTCGAACTGTAACTCGGCAATCCGAGACTCCGCAATGGCCTGAGATGAGACTTCCATCAGACAATCAGTGACACCATCCTCGACCATGGCGTGAAGGTGGCGATTGATCGTCAACGGGTCAGGCGTCGTGTTCGGTGTCCCAAACTTCTGTCCGCAGTACGTGATGCCGAGTGTGCCGATGAGACCGGCTGACATCCCGATGTGCCCAAACAATTGATGAGCAAGTGCCGTCGTCGTTGTTTTTCCGTTCGTCCCAGTTACGCCATGCAGGCGTAGCCTCGTTGAAGGGTAATCGTAAAACGCGTGGGCAAGTTCCGCCAACGCTTGTTTCGTGTCCTTACAATAGATGACAGGTACCCGAGCCTCAATCGGACGTTCGGCGACGATGGCGACCGCTCCGTTATGGATTGCCTCGTTCACGTAGTCATGGCCATCATGACGGTAGCCTGAGATACAGACGAATAAAAAATTTTGTTTAATTTCTTTGGAAGAGAAGGAAATGCCCTCAATCATCGTTTTGGCAGGATTGTCTAAATACGTCCATGTCACGAGCTGTTTCAGCTTTGTCAACAGGTCTTGCAAGGTTTTCAACACTTCTAATTTCTCCTTTATTGGCAAAGTCCATTTTGACAGTATAACCGTCGTTTGTGAAAAAGAAGTGAAATGAGAGCGAGGCCTATGTCTCGAGCGAATCCTCAATGTTTTAACGAAATTGGATTAGGCAATCGATTATTAAAACAGACCATCAGAAAAGGAGGAGTAGACGATGAAACCTTACGCAAAATTTGGAGTGATGATTCTCATATCGACATTCCTCATGTATTGGCTCATGTATTTGAACGTGTTCCAACTCGACCACGTCTTCTTCAGTCAGACGCGTCTGTACATGGCGCTCATCATGGGATCGGTCATGGCGTTCGTCATGTTGCTGTTCATGTGGGGCATGTATAAAAACAAGAAGTTGAACGCCGTCATTTTAGGCGTGAGCGCGCTCGTGTTCGGACTATCGCTATGGCTCGTCCGGAGCCAGACGACGGTCGATGACGTCAGTTGGATGAAGGCGATGATTCCGCACCACTCGATCGCCATCTTGACGAGCGAGCGGGCCGAGATCGAGGACCCGCGCGTGAAGCAGCTGTCAGAAGACATCATCGAGACACAACGACGTGAAATCGAAGAGATGAAGCGGTTGATTGAAGAGTTAGAGCGAGAAGAAGCGGCAAAAGAAGAGGAAGCAAAAACAACAGCGACCGAGTGATGCGGTCGCTGTTGTCATGTGTGAGGGTGCAGTTGGGCCTCGATCAATTCGACGGCAATCGTCAGTGCTTGAATGCGCCGTTTGGCGAGTGTCAGTTGTGACTTGTAACGTTCGGGGTGATCTTTCGCCTCGAGCGTTTTCACGGTTTCCTGCAGTTTGTGGAGAATCGAATCGATTTGTCGCTTTGCCTCCGTCAGTTCTGTTGTTGAATAATCCATGTGACCTCCTAGATGGTTTTCCTCCAGTATACATAAGAAAAACCGAGGCGATGGCCCCGGCTTAGCGTATTTGCGGTATATATTTTCTAGTACGGCGGTTTGTCGAGCGCGGTGCGACGAGGAAGAAGATTCCTAACATCACGCCGACTCCAAGTCCCCAAAGACTGTTGAACAACAACATCAACACGATCCCGAAGACGAGTCCAATACTCACATCACCCATACGGTCAAACATTTGTAACCACCTTTTCTGTGTTTGCTAGACTAAAGGTTTACCCACAATTGAGAAGTGATACACCTGGGAGGCTAGCACGTCTCCCTTTTGTTATACGTGATTTTTCTGACCAGGTTTCGTTTTATAGAAACTATAGACGACACTGATCAAGATGACGAGGACGATTGCGCCAAGTGACATCCAAATCGGCATTTTGTATACGTCGCCCAATACCATCTTCGCTCCGATGAAGACGAGCATGAAGCTGAGCCCGTGCTTCAAGTAGTAGAAGCGGTCAATCAAGTTGGCGAGGACGAAGTAGAGGCTACGGAGTCCAAGAATCGCCATGATGTTTGCATAGAAGATGATATACGGATCACGCGAGTAGGCGAAGCTGGCCGCGACCGAGTCGACGGCGAAGACGATATCCGACAGCTCGATGAAGATGAGCGCGATGAACAGCGGCGTGAAGAACAATTTGCCGTTGATACGTTTCGTGAACTTACCAGACGAGATGTCTTGCGTGATCGGCAAGCGGCGCTCGAGCCAACGGATTGTCTTGTTCTCTTCGAGCGATTCGTCCTTGCCGATGTTTTTGAACATCATCCATCCGGTATAGATGAGGAAGGCACCGAACACGTAATAGACCCAACCGAAGTTCTCTAACAACGACACCCCGGCGACGATGAAGACGGCCCGGAAGAAGATTGCCCCGAGAATGCCCCAGAACAATACCTTATGCTGATACTTGAGCGGAATCGCGAAGTAGGCGAATACGAGCGAGAAGACGAACACGTTATCGATGGCGAGTGCTTTCTCGATGAAGTAGACGCTCGCATATTCTGTCGCGACCGTGCTGCCTTGCGAGTAGAACAACCAACCGCCGAACGCGATGGCGATCCCGATCCAGACGAACGTCCATGTCCATGCCTCACGGAGCGAGACTTCGTGTGCCTTGCGGTGGAACACCCCGAGGTCAAGCGCGAGCATGAAGACGACGAGTGCCAAAAAGGCGATGAGTAGGGTCAACAATAATTCCTCCTTTTAAGTTCATGTGAACTCTATATAATAAATTTAAGGTCATAAGAACTCAAAGTCAAGAGAATAAACTGCGATTCCGCAAAAAAACACTCCGAATCGATTTCGGAGTGTGCAAACTTAATGCTTTTCAGAGCGACGTGACCAAATGACCCGGACGATGAAAGCGCCTAGTCCGAGCAGGATGACGGCGAGGACGCCATACATGACATGCGAATACGTCTCGATATGGCCAAGCCACACTTGCCAATTCTCCCCGACGTACACGCCGACAAAGATGAGCACCGTGTTCCAAATTAGCGTTCCGAGTGTCGTCAGCATCAAAAATTTGACGAACGGCATGTTCGACATGCCGGCCGGAATCGAGATGAGGCTGCGGACGACGGGAACGAAGCGACCAAAGAAGACGAGTTTTGGTCCGAAGCGGTCGAACCAGCGATCGGCCATACGGACGTCGTCGACTTTCAAATAAAGACGTTTGCCATAACGCGCGACCCATGACTCCAGACGTTCCTCGTCGAAGAATAGACCGACGCTATACAAGACGATGGCCCCGATGACGGCACCGACCGTCGCCGCGAGAATCATCCCGATTGGGGACAGTCCCGTCGTCGTCGTGAAGAAACCGCCGAATATTAAAATGAGCTCGGACGGGATAGGCGGGAAGACGTTCTCGATAAAGATTAGGAAGAGCACGCCCCAATAACCGAACTGCTCAATCATTTGTTGAATCCATTGTTCCATGAATCGGTTCTCCTTGCGTATATGACATCTCTGTCTACTTTACCCGACGGCAAGGAGCACGCCTATACGACTTGAGGTTGAATTTCGACTCAAATCGCGCCGATGACCGCGTGCGGGATGTACGGTTCTTCGAGCGAAGCCATCTCTTCTTTTGTCAACGTGACGGCCAACGCACCGACCGCCTCGTCTAAATGACGCGCTTTCGTCGCCCCAATGATTGCCGAGGTGACCGTGTCTTGTTGCAAGAGCCAGGCGAGGGCGACCTGTGTCCGGGTAATTCCCCGTGTCTCAGCGATTGCGGCGACCCGCTCGATGATGAGCCGGTCGGCGTCCATCGTCGCGTCATACTTCGAACGTTGAATCACGTCCGTCTCAGAGCGGTGGGTCACGGTCGACACGTCGCGTGTCAGGCGTCCCGAGGCGAGCGGACTGTACGGTGTGACCCCAATTTTCTCTTCCCGGCAGAGCGGCATCATTTCACGCTCTTCTTCCCGATAAATCAAGTTCAAATGGTTTTGCATCGACACGAACCGGGTCCAGTTGTTTCGTTCCGCCACGTGGAGCGCTTTTTGGAACTGCCAGGCGTACATTGCCGATGCACCGATATAGCGGGCCTTCCCGGATTTGACGACGTCATGGAGCGCCTCCATCGTCTCTTCGATCGGTGTGTCATAGTCCCAGCGGTGGATGATATACAGGTCGACGTAATCGGTGCCGAGCCGTTTCAAACTATGATCGATTTCCGACAGAATCGCCTTCCGTGACAAGCCGCCGCCGTTCGGACCGTCGTGCATTCGACCGTGAACTTTTGTCGCGAGAACGATTTCGTCTCGGTTCGCATAATCCCGAAGCGCACGTCCGACGTATTCCTCGCTCGTGCCTTTCGAGTAGATGTTTGCCGTGTCAAAGAAGTTGATACCGAGGTCGAGTGCTTGTTTGATGATCGGACGGGTCGCCGCCTCATCGAGTACCCAGTCATGAATCCATCGGTTCGCGTCGCCAAAGCCCATACAGCCGAGACAGAGCCTTGAGACATCGAGTCCCGTATTGCCAAGTTTTACGTATTCCATGAAAATGCCTCCTTCAAAGTTGATACGTGGAGAGGAACCGTTCGAACTCATCCACGGTGCTGTCGTCGTTGACGGTCAATCGTAATTCGGTATGGGTGTCGATCGGAAGCGCTAGCGCCTCGACAAGTGCCTCTGGCGTCGGTTCGAGTCGGAATGAATCGAGCCGAATCACCACGTTATGGGCAAGTGCGAAATGCGCACAACGGGTGAGCAATGTCGCGAAGCCACGTTCGACCGTCACGTGATACGTCTTTTCCATGTCGATTCCCCTCCTTTGCCACCAGTATGACGCGAGATGTGGGGCGAGCGTTAGCGCGTTCATGTCGTGTTTTTGCCTAATCCTCTCAACAGGTTGGACAGGGCTCGTCCAAGAAAACAATCTGCCGTATACTGAAGGGGAGAAAACCGAGGAGGGTGAACGACATCGAGACACGACTGCAACTGATTGACGTCATCACACGACACATACCGGGGGACGGGGTGCATCCGACAATCGTCCCGGCGATGACGTTCATTCATGAATCGATGGTGACCGAACCGATCACACGCGTCAATGAACCGTCATTTTGCCTAATCCTGCAGGGGGGGAAAGAGATGTTGTTCGGTGACGAACGGCTCGTCTACGAGGGCGGGCATTACCTCGTCGCCTCGGTCGACTTGCCTGTGACGGGCCAAGTGACGAAAGCGAGCGCAGACGTCCCATACGTGGCGTTGAAACTCGAGTTGACGATTGACGACTTGATCGATGCCGTCGGGCACGTCGAGCTGACTGAGCCGCATGAACCGAAACGAGGCATGTATATCGCCGATGCCGACGAGGCGTTGTTCGATGTCGCGCTCCGACTCGCCCGTCTCGTCGACACACCGGATCACGTGGCACTCGCGCCGCTTTATAAGCGCGAGCTCCTATATTGGGTGGCGCAAGGGTCGAACGGAGAGATGTTGCGTCAGTTGGCGTTCGAGGGAAGTCAGGCGTTCCGGATTAAACGCGTCATCGACCACATCATCGCGAACTTCAACGAGACGATTCGAAGTGAGGAATTGGCCCGAGTCGCCAATATGAGTGTCTCGACGCTCCACCGTCATTTTAAGGAAGTAACGGCGATGAGCCCGCTCCAATTCCAAAAACAGTTACGGCTCCAAGAGGCGAGACGGCTGTTGCTCATGCAGGCGACAGACGTGGGCGAGGCGGCGTTCCAGGTCGGCTACGAGAGTCAATCACAGTTCAGCCGCGAGTATGCCCGGTTGTTCGGGCTGTCGCCACGGGCCGACGTGCGGCAACAACGACAGCTTTGACAAAGGAAATGCGCGAGCGGTATGCTTGAGGGGAAAACGACATACATCAGGATTGTTACTGGATTGCCAGGCAAAACCTAAACTGGGCGCACGTGTTGCGTCTGGTTTAGGTTTTTCTTGTGTTCAGGACAAAAAAAGGAGGATATTATGCGACACATCATCTTTCTAGACGTCGACGGCACGCTCGTCGATGACCACGGCAACATCCCGGAATCGGCCAAAGAGGCTGTCCGGCAGGCGCGACAGAACGGTCATCTCGTCTTCTTGTCGACCGGGCGCTCGAAGGCGGAGCTGTTTTCGGACATTCTCGACGTCGGCTTTGACGGCATCATCGGGGCAGCCGGCGGCTACATCGAACTCGAGAAAGAAGTGTTGTACCATCAACAAGTCTCCGTCGATGATTTGAGCCACCTCATCTCCTTCTTCACGGAACACGGCATCGATTTCTATCTTGAGTCGAACGACGGCCTGTTCGCCGGCGGCAACGCCAAGGCACGGGTAGCGACGATGATTGACGAGTTGATGGCGAACAATCCGGAGGCGAGTGCGACGATCGAGCGCGGCTTGAAGCCGTTCCATGACGCAATGATGGAAGGGGTCGACCTCGTCCGTCCCGATGTGAACAAAATCTCGTTCCTCGGCTCATCCGTGCCGCTCGACGTCATCCAACAAGAGTTCGCATCCCGCTTCACCGTCATCCCGAGCACGGTCGCTGTATTCGGGGCTAACAGCGGGGAGCTCTCCATCCCGGGCGTCAACAAAGCGACGGCGATTGCGACGCTGCTCGAACATCTAGGTCTCGAGCGAGCGCAGACGTTCGCCTACGGGGACGGGTTGAACGACATCGAGATGCTCGAATACGTCAAGGTCGGTGTCGCCATGGGCAATGCCAAACCCGAGGTCAAGCGTGTCGCCGACGATGTGACGGACGCCTGTGACCAAGACGGGCTTGCGAATAGCTTCAAAAAGTATCGACTCATCTGAAAAAAAAGCCAAGCAACCTCTCTTCAGGTTGCTTGGCTTTTCGTCGCGACATCGTTCACGACATCGGCGAGGGTCACATGCTTCAATACCGATTCCATCGCCAATTGGGCGTGGATAAAGATCGGCTCGATCGTCGCTTGGATATGTTGGCCGACGGGGCACGCCGGGTTCGGGTTGTCATGGATACTGAACAGCTCGTTCTCCTCGACGACACTGACGGCGCGATAGACATCATAGAGCGAAATCTCGGTCAAGTCTTTCGTCAGTTTGGCTCCGGCGACGCCAGGCTTCACTTCAATCAAGTCGGCCTTCTTCAACATGGCCATGATTTTTCGGATTAGGGCCGGGTTCGTGTTGACACTGCCGGCCAAAAAGTCAGACGAGGTGACGCCGTCCTGATTGACCTCGATCAACGTCAAGATATGAATGCCGACCGCGAAACGGCTACTGATGGACATAGGCTACCACCTTTCTGCACAAGTCATGTAAGTGAATTGGTTACATCTTCAGTATAACAGGGAACAAACAATTGACAAACGAAGATGCTGTAACTATGATGATTACATGTAACTGATTTAATTACAGGTTAAAAGGAGGAAATGATTTATGAAATACTTAGTCACAGGTGCAACCGGGAAACTCGGTTCGAAAATTGTCGATGTGTTACTCAAGTCGGTACCCGCAAGTGAACTCGCGGTCAGCGTCCGCAATCCGGAAAAAGCGGAAGCACTGAAAGCGAAAGGTGTCGATGTGCGACATGGGGACTTCGACAAGCCCGAGACGCTCGATGCAGCGTTCAAAGGTGTCGAACGACTGCTCATCATCTCGGCGGACGGGGACAACGACACGCGCATCCGTCAACATGCGAATGCCGTCGAGGCGGCCGAACGCGCAGGCGTATCGTTCATCGCCTATACGAGTCTCGCCGATGCGACAGAAAGCCAAAACTTGATGGCACCGCCACATGTCGAGACCGAAGGCGCAATCGAGCGGACGGGGATCCCGCATGCGTTCTTGCGCAACAACTGGTACTTAGAGAACGAACTCGGCAGCATTCAAGGCGTGCTCGCCGGTGCGCCGTGGGTGACGGCGGCCCGTGACGGGAAAGTCGGTTGGGCGCTACAGGACGATTATGCGGAAGCCGCTGCGAACGTGCTCCTCGCCGACGATTTCGAGCAGGATACCTTCGAATTGTCGGGTCCGCTCCATACGCAAGCCGAACTCGTCGAGGCGCTCGGTGAAGTGCTCGGCCGCGAAGTGCCACTCCAAGAAGTGAGTACCGAGGCGTACGCCGGCGTCATGCGCGGCGCCGGGGTGCCAGAAGGAGCGATTCCGATTGTCGTCGGCATTCAAGACAGCATCCGCAACGGCTCGCTCGAGGTCGAGTCGAACGATTTCGAGTTGGTGCTCGGTCGTCCGGTGACGCCGCTGAAAGAAGCGCTACAAAAATTGATTGCCACATTATAAAAGCAGACCGCGAATCGACATTCGCGGTCTGCTTTTTAGTTGGCTCTTGCCTGAAGTTGACCGGTCACGTCTTCTAACGTATTCGCGGTCGAAGCGAGGCGGTCCGACATGTGGCTCAACTCTTTTTGGATGGCGACTTGTTGCTCGGTCGCGGCGGCGACGTGTTGAATCTGTTGCTGCAGTTCGCTCGCCGCTCGTTTCGTCGTCGCGAGGCGCGTCTCGAGCGTCTCCATCTGTGACGTCACGCGTTGGCGCGTCTCTTGAATCGAACTGATTTGACCGTCGATCTCAGAAACGTCCCCGGTTAAACGGTGGAACACGGCCGTCACGTCAGCCGTGACGGTTTGACAGTTCTCGGTCGCGCGTTTGAACAACTGTGCCGAATCACGGACGACGGTCGTATCATCCATCAGTCCACCGAGGACACGGGTCATCTCGGCCGCATAATCTCGGGACTGGACGGCGAGCTTGCCGACCTCGGAAGCGACGACGGCGAAACCACGCCCGGCGTCCCCGGCCCGGGCCGCTTCAATCGAGGCGTTCAAGGCGAGCATGTTCGTCTGGCCGCTGATCGTCTCGACGTGCTGCAGGATGGCTTGAATCTCGGTCGACCGGTTCGACATCGTCGTGACGACACGTTCGAGCCGTTCCGACTCGTTGATGATCTCATTGACTTTCGCCTCCATCCGTCGCATGTCATCGTCCCCGGCCCGTGCGTCAGCCGCAATCCTCGACGAGGCGGCGGCCGTCTGCGCCATCCGGTCTTGGATGAGGGCGGTGAGGGAGCGAATCGACTGAATCTCGTCAGCCCCGTGGTTCATCGACGTCTCTTGCTCGGTCGCATGGGCGACGATGGGATCGACGGTGACGGCAATCTGTTCACCGGACTCGAGCGACTGGTTGGCAGAGGTCTCGAGCTCGGTCGCATGGTCTTTCAGTGTCATGACGAGTCGACTCGTATCGCACACGGCTTGTTGTAACAACCGGCGCGTCTCGTCTTCCTGTGCGTTGACCCGTGCCGTCTCGAGGTTCTGAAAGTGAATCTGCGCGACGAGCACGGCGCTCAGTAGGATGAGGTAGACCGCATGGACGAGCAATAGACTGAACGGATAGTCCGTCGTCCCACAGATGATTTCAGGCACGAAGAAGTAGCCGGCAAAATGCTGCACGGCGAAGATGAGGGTACTGTAGACAATCAAATCGATACGGCGCATGAACGATAATATCGCCAGGACGACGAAAATCGAGAAGTGATACTCGACGAGCCCCTGTCCGCCGGCGACGGTCGAGATGCTCGCGAACGTGAGCGTCAGCATCATCAAGTATGGGAACAGATGCGGTTTCACGCGCTGGCTGACGACCATGGCCATCAACAGCATGATTGGGACGGCGAACAGGACCCATGTCGCGATGGGATACGCATAGCCGACGACACCGTTCCGGAGCACGGTGTACGTATAGGCGAAATCGGTGAAGCGATGGAGCAGATGGACGATGACAGACGTCAAAACGATCATGAACGTGGTGACGAGCATCAAGTGATTGCGTTTTTCAAAACTCATACAGTTTCCCCCTGGTCATAAGTCGATATAGCTACTTGATTATCGTCCGATTGACCCGAATCTTTATCGAATTTACACATTGACGCAAAAAAAGAGAAGCGGATGTGCTTCTCTAGTCGTTCGTGAGCCCGAGCCACCGTTTGACCGGTTCGCGGAAATAATAGGTGACAGCAATCAACGTGACGAAGACGAGGGAGGCGATGACGACCAAGGTGATGCTCCCCGAGGCGAGACTCGCACCGAGAAAGCTGTAGGCGAGCGTCCCTGGAATCATGCCGAGCACGGTCGCAAGGAGAAACGACTTGAATTTGACTTTGGCGATACCGCCGGCGTAACTGAGCAAATCGAAGCTGACGAGCGGGATGAGCCGCAAGACGAAGACGTACATAAAACCGCGTTGCTCCATCTGTATGAACAGTTTCTCCGACCACGGATAGCTCTCGACCTTGAGTACGGAACGTCCGAACAAGCGGGCCATGACGTACCCGGTCACGGCCGCGGCCGTCGCCCCGAACAAAATATAGAGGACACCCGGCCATACCCCGAAAGCGAGACCGGCGCCAAGGGATAAGACAGACGTCGGCAAGAAGATGATTGGGCCGATTGCATAGATGAAAAAGAAGACGACCGGACCCCACCAGCCGAATGACATTACGATGTCGCGGACGTCAGATGGACGGAGTTCGTAATGGAAATGGGTGATATAGAAGATACTCACGAACAAGGTGAGCATGAGACTAAGTTTGAGCCAGCGAGGCACAGCAGACGCCTCCTTTCCATCAGTTCTTTTGTTTATCGTATCGCATTCTGTGTCCAAATGAAGGGGAGCCAGCCTACAAATACGTCGGCAATGTGCGATTATGGTCAACAGTATGGCTAAAAATGGAAATTTAGGTCAACGCATATGTAAAGTTACTTCATTTCAAGCCTCTTTCCTACGATAAATCAGGTAGGGAGGGATCACGATGAAAAATTTGAAGATGTCCAAAAAGTTAATGGTACTGATTAGCGTATTTATCGCGACACTCGTTCTCGTCGCCACACTCAGCCATGTCTTCATGGGACGCATGGCCGATGCGGGAGAATCGATTTATGAAGATCGGTTATTGCCGATTCGCGCCCTTGGTCAAATCCGAACGGATAACCGTGCCTTGGACGGGTATATGCTCGAATTGATGTTAACGACCGATTCGAGTCGGAATGAAGAGTTACAGGCAAGTATCACAGAACGTCGCGACAGTATCGGGACGAACCTAAAGCTGTTCAATGAAACATTCGCCTCAACAGATGCCGAGATGCAAGGACGAGTCGAGGACCTGAATGCCGAGATTGCAGCCTACCTCGAAGGGACTGAACTCGTGCTCCAACCGGCGTTGCGCGGCGAGAACACCGCAGCATATCGCGTCTATTTGAGTGACTTGCGTCCAATCCGTCAAGACCTCGTCGAGACGGCCACAGTCGTCATGGACGGCATCAATGCAGAGGCCGAGACGGCAAGCACGACGATGCAGAACGATCGGACAGAATCGGTCACGTTGTTCTGGGTGCTCGTCGCCATCGGGGCACTCGTCTCAATCGGGCTCGGCGTCTACATCACGCGCCTCATCGTCCGTCCGATTCGTGAGTTGAATGGACTAATGAGCCGTGCTGGAGCCGGCGATTTGACGGTCGACAGCACGTACACGTCACAAGATGAAATCGGTTCACTCGCAGCATCGTTCAATGAGATGAAAGACAGTCTTCGCGAGTTGATCGGCAACGTCACCACAACAGCCGGACGCGTTGCAACGTCATCGGACGATTTGAAATCGAACGTCGAAGAGACGACAAAAGCGACCGAGATGGTCGCCGTCACGATGGAAGAAATCGCGTCGGGCTCGCTCCGTCAATTGACGCGGGTGAAAGAATCGAGCGGCACACTCACCGAACTGACGAATGGGATTCATCACGTCTCAAATAGCGCCCAACACATGACCGAGTTGTCAGACGGGGCACTTCAAAAAGTCGGGACCGGCAACGAGTTGATTGAGACGCTCGAGTCACAGCTTGAGGCGATGAATGGGAAAGTGAAGGCGTTGCAGACGGTCATCGGCCAACTCGACGTCCGCTCCCAAGAAATCGGTAGCATCACCGGTACGATTTCTGGCATCGCCGAACAGACGAACTTGCTCGCCTTAAATGCGGCCATCGAAGCGGCCCGGGCTGGCGACCAAGGACGCGGATTCGCCGTCGTTGCCTCAGAAGTCCGGAAACTTGCTGAAGAGTCGGCGATCGCGACGAAACGAATCTCTGGTTTGATTGGAGATACGCAGACGGAAACGAAACAAGCCGTCCAGACGATGCACGTCGTCGAGAGCGAGATGGGTCACAGCGTCACGAACGTCCAACAGGCTGGGCTAGCGTTCGAGGACATCAAGCGGGCGATTGAAGAGGTCGGTCAAAAAGTCGAGGAAGTGTCAGGCTCTGTCCAAGAGATGGCGGCCGGAGCGACCGAGATTTTACGATCGGTGAACGAGATTCAAGGCATCACGGAGACGACGGCTACCGACACCGAGAACACCTCGGCGGCGACGGAAGAACAGATGGCGTCGATGGAAGAAATAACAGCCTCGGCCCAAGAACTGTCGAATATGGCAGACGAGATGCGTCAAATGACAAAACGATTTAACGTGTAAAAAACAGGCAGGTCGCCATCGACCTGCCTGTTTTTGTGAATTCTGTTCTAGTACCAGACTTCGCTTCGAACTTCGTTTTTAAGAAACAGAGCAATCTAAGGACCTTGGACATGATTCAAATTAATCTATCAGGCGAGAGCTCGTATATGGATAGATTGATGATAGTTAATTCGTAATGATGGAACACATACTTTTTATGTAAAAAGAATCAAATTGTAATAATATGTTATTTACCGATTGAATTTAATGGGGACTATGTTAGGTTTTTAATTGTATCAACTTTTTTACTTCAAAATACTAACAGGAAAGAAGGAATGTATGATGAACAAGAAGACAAAACGGTTTGCGAGTTCAGCTTTAGTGGTCGGCGCGCTTTTAGTAGGCGCAGGGTCTGCCTCGGCAGCGACGTTCGGTACGTCATCTAGTGGAGCGTCTACAGAAGAATCATTCCAAATCAAGTACAATGGTGCGGCTTGGAACTACAGTAGTTCAAAATACAAATCTACTTCGTTCAAATATACGCGCGACGGTAGAACTTTGTTGAGCAAAGTCGCCTACAGCAGCAAAGTGACAGGGTCTGTTTGGGATGATTTAAGATGGGGAGATAAGTACACGACAAAATTCAGTTGGGCCCGTGGCGCACTAAAATAAGACTTTGTCGTTTGAATTTTTTAATTGCTAAGCACGTAGGGGACGTGAATCAGGCCCGAGAGGTATGTTCCTACAGGGCCTGATCTTATACCGATGCGATGTGATTTATTTCTATTTTAACTGGAAGATCAGCTTGTTTTTCTTGATGATCAGTTAGAACTCACAGTTTTTTTTAGCTAGGTAGTTGGCATTTAATTATACGTGTTACCATAAATTTATAAATGCCATCTGTAAGGAGTAGGTCATGAAATATTCTTTATTTAGATTTAATGATGTGTTTGAAGCTTTTGCCATTTACTTCTTCTGTTTCGTTTCAAATTTAATATTACTTTATGTAAAAGTTGCAGATTTAGAGGGCTCATTTATTTTAATGTCGTTCATTGAAAGCATTATCGACTATCAATTTGTAATCAGTATTGTTCTCACTTTTATTATGATGATTTTTCATTATCAATTTTTAAATCGGAGAAAAGTAGAGATAGCTTGTCGTATCCTCGTCGGTGACACAAAGCAAAAGATTATGATTCGATATATGTTGAATAGCCTAGCGATATTGCTGTTCACCTTTTTACTATCACTTTCATTGAACTTCTACTTGGATTTGAATATAACCAGCAATCTCTACCTCGTTTTGCTGTTTATCGTATACATATTAATTAGTGTAGGTCAGGTGAAAAGAGAATGAGAATTTTACACTTTTTTATAACAAGAATATTTTTGAAGCGATGGATCCTTGTTCTGGGAATGATCCTATTACTTTTCCTAGCGAATTACCTCTCTTTTAGTGCCACGCGTTCCATTATTTCGACTGCTCAAGGCTATCAAGAAATTGAAACGTTCAATCGAGAAGGGAATTATATCGCCAATCTAGATCCAGAGAGTGAAGCTGATTTTGATCGAATCGACATCAAAGAAACGAGAAAACTTTACGAGTATTTAAACAACAATCATACATATGCCTTACAAGCTGACGGCTTTACGACCTCTTTAGAGAATGAACATGATATGGAAGTGTCGTTTAATTACATCAATGAAGAGGCGTACCAACTCAATCAATTCAAATTGGCGCAAGGCGATCAGTTGAACTTTGATTATCAATTTAAACAAGATGACATCCCGGTTCTGATAGGTGGAGGTCTGGCTTCAACGTATCCGGTAGGATCGAAAATCGAAATCACGGATCCGGTCACCCAACAAGCGGTCGATTTGAAAGTGCAAGGGGTCTTGGAGAAAAATACGCACCGCTCGAACTTTTATGCACCGAATTCAAAGAACTACTACAACTTTTCAGTCATCGTCCCCGTCAACGAGCCATTTATTCAAAACGCGGGTCTTGACCTCCACTTGAACGGTTTGATGGACATCGTACTGCTTGATTCGACGAAAGAAGAAGCAACGAAGTTGAATGAACAGATTCAGAACAATCTAGGGTTGGACTTTAACTTTTTTAGCCAACAAGAAAATTTTAAGTACTTTGAAGATTATTATGTAAGCTCTTTGAAGATGATCAGTGCGATTACGCTCGTGTTACTCGTTGTCATTGTGTGTCTGGCGACTTGGAATACATTAATCAGTGTTCGACTCATGATTAAAGATTTTACGGTCAATTTATTAGTGGGATTAAGTTATTCCAAACTGAGAACCATTTTTTACAGCTACTTTGCGATTTTGTTCTCGATCAACCTCGTCATCCTATTCGCGATCACTGCGTTCAATCGATATGGTTTTTGGATGAGAAAAGATTCGATTTTTGCCACGTATGGGGTGTTTGGCTTAATCAGTATGGATTGGATCGCCTTCTTAGGCGTTCTATTGATTGACGTGATTATCGGGGTGATGATTGTGGAACTGGCACTCAAAAAAATCAAGGGTATTCCAATCTCGGTGGGGGTTTTGCAATGAGTAGCATCATCAAGTTAGAAATTCAGAAAAAATCGTTTGATAAGAAAGGATTCTCCATCCTGCATGATTTTGAACTGGAGGTTCAACCGGGAGAAAAGCTCTCGATTATAGGGGAGTCTGGCGTCGGGAAGACCTCGTTGCTCAATATCATCGGGTTGCTGGATACGCGCTATCAAGGGAGCTATGAGCTGTTTGATTCATCGGTTCAGGGGCTGTCACGGAATACATTAGCGGAATGGCGCAATCAAAAGATTGGGTTCGTGTTACAGGAATCGGCACTCATTGATTCGTTGACCATCGAGGACAATATTAAGTTACCGCTCATGTATGCCAATCTCGAAAAAGACCCACGCGCCCAGGAACACTTCAAGCGGATTGTGAATAAGATTGGAATCGAGTCAATTTTGAAGAAGAAACCGTTGGAATGTTCGGGCGGACAACGGTCGCGAGCTGTTTTTGCGAGGGCTGTCATTATGAACCCCAAAATCATTTTATCCGATGAGCCTACTGCGTCATTGGACCCGGAAAACAAAGAGCGCATCATCGATTTATTGTTTGAGATGAATCGCGAGTTCAATACGACAGTGATTACCGTGACGCATGATTTGGACGTGGCCAATCGTCACGAGCGAATCATTAAGCTGAAAAGGAGCGAATAAAATGGGATTCATCGCAATGGTCTTGTCCTTCCTATTCGGTATCTTCTTTACCGTGATTGGTGTGGTTCGTAGAAAACAAAACATGTTTTATAAATTGTTGATCGTCTTAGGGGTAGCTCTCCTGGTTGTAGCAGTTTATCTGGCACGGCCGCAATAAGGACGGACTCAATCCGTTTCCGACTATGAATAAGCGGGGAAATAAGGAATGCCAAAAAAGGCAGGTCGACAATCGACCTGCCTTTTTTAGCGTGATTCGTACGCCGCAATCCATTGCTCCGGTGTCATCTTCGAGACGAGCTCGCCAATCAAGTCGTACGGGATATGTTTGACGTTGCCGAAGCGGATACAGCTCTTGCCCATGTTCAATTTCGTCGGTACTTGGGCGGCGTATGACTCCTCGAACCAGCGGAGCAGTTCCGTGTCGCTATAGACGCCCATATGATACACGGCGACGTGATGCTTCTGGGCGATGACGCTCAAAAACGGGAGCGGGGTGCCCGGCGTGACGTGATACCCGGACGGATACGTCGACAGCGGGACTACGTAATGGATGCCGTTACCGTCGGTCGTCTTCTCGAACCCGTCCGGCAAGTTCGCGTCAATCACATCGATCAAACGGGTGAAGGCGTCGAGCCGTTTGTCGTCGACGAGTGTCGTATAGTCCATCACTGTTCGCCTCCCCGCAAAATCTTCGCCATCGCTTTGCCTTTGGCCAGTTCATCGACGAGCTTGTCCAAGTAGCGAATCTCGCGCATGAGCGGTTCCTCGACGTTCTCGACGCGGACGCCGCAAACGACGCCTTTGATCAAGGCACGGTCTTCGTTCATCTTAGGTGCCGTGGCAAAGAACGTGTCAAAATTGACCTCGGCAGCGAGTTGGCGCTCGAGCCCAGCCTCGTCATAACCGGTCAACCAGCGAATAATCGTATCGACTTCGTCTTTTGTCCGGCCTTTCCGTTCGGCTTTCGCGACGTAAAGCGGATAGACGCTCGCAAAGCTCGTCGTGTAGATGCGGTGTGCCATGAAATCCCCTCGTTTCGTGGAATGATACCTTCATTTTCTCACATAATCAAAGTTCATACCCAAAATACTTTTTGTTGCAAATGCAACTAAATCAATTATACTGAACGTAACGTATTGTAAATACAACAATCAGGAGGAATGTATGAGAGACCAGTTGCGTGAAATCGGGATGATTGCCCGTGCCCTCGACTCGATCAGCAATATCGAGTTCAAGGAGCTCGAGCTGACGAAAGGGCAATATCTGTATTTGGTCCGGATTTGTGAAGAGCCGGGCATCATTCAAGAGAAGCTCGCCGAATTGATCAAAGTCGATCGGACGACGGCGGCGCGGGCGATTCAAAAGTTGGAGACGAACGGGTTGATCACGAAGCAGGACGACCCGCATAACAAGAAAATCAAGCGGCTCGTCCCGACTGAACGGGGCAAGGCGCTGTATCCGGTCATCATCCGAGAGCACGAACATTCGACGGATGTCGCGCTCACCGGGCTGAGCGACCAGGAAGCCGAGCAGCTACTCCGGCTGTTGAAGCGGGTCCGCCACAATATCGAAGGAGACTGGGACGCGGTGAAGAAAGGGAAGAAACGAGACTACTAGAGGGGGACGGAACATGATCACCATCAAAGCTTGCACAATCGAAGACGTTGACGCACTCCGTGCCATCAGCATCGAGACGTTCACGGAGACGTTTGAAGCGGAGAATGACCCGGTGCATCTGGCCGCTTATCTCGAGCGGGCGTACAACGTGGCGCAACTCAAAGAGGAGCTTTCGAATCCGGACTCACAGTTCTTTTTCGCCATGCTCGATGGAGAAGTGGCTGGTTACTTAAAAGTGAACGCCAACAACGCCCAGACCGAGGCCATGGGCGAAAAGGCGTTCGAACTCGAACGGATTTATGTGCGACGGAAGTTCCAAGGTAGTGGCGTCGGGAAGTCGCTGTACGACCAGGCCATCACGTGCGCGGAAGAACTGAACAAATGTGAAATCTGGCTCGGTGTGTGGGAACATAACCATAAGGCACTCGCCTTTTACCAAAAGCACGGTTTCGTCCAGACCGGGGCGCACACGTTCTATATGGGTGACGACGCCCAAGTCGATTTGATTATGGCCAAGCCGCTTCGTCCGTGACCCATTCCAGTATCTCCGACAAGTTCTCATAGACGGCGTCAGGGGCCAGGTCGGGCATGTCGAGCGGTTTGCCGTCGCGGTTGATCCAAGCCGTGTGGAACCCGAAGTTCTTCGCACCGGCGATGTCCCAACCGTTCGAGGACAGGAACAGCACCTCGTCCCGCTTCAAACCACTGCTCTTGAACCAGTGCGTGTAGGCGGCCGGTGACGGCTTGGCTTGTTTGATGCCGTCGATGCTGACGAGTTCGTCGAATAGGTCGGTGAACCCGGCGTTTTGGATGAGTTCTGCGAGCATCGCGTCCGTCCCGTTCGAGAGAACGATGGTCTGTTTATGATGCAGTTGGTGCAAGACGTCTTCAACCTCTTCATATGGCGACAGGTCGGCGTAAGTGGCGATCAATGCATCCTCCGTCTCGGTCGTCCACGTCACTTCGGCCGCCGACAACGCATACCGGAGCGCGTCGCGCGTGACGACAGAGAAGTCCTCATAACGTCCCATAATGTGGCGGGTAAAGAAGTAGTCGAGCTGTTTCGTTCGCCACGACTGGCTGATTTGGTCACCTTTTCCGGGGAACTGTTCGTCACACGCCGCCTTGACGGAATGGACGTCGAACAAGGTCCCGTAGACATCGAACACGAATGCTTTAACATGTGGTTTCATCATATCCCTCCTCAATCATTTAGCGTCATCTACTCTTTACCCTAGTTGGCGTGAATTATACGGAAGGGTCCAGTCAGTTGAACAACGAACAAGACAGGAGGAATTTGATGTACGTCCCGAAACTATACGCCGTAAATGATCCGAAAGAAGTCCACGCCTTTCTGAAGGCCCATCCGTTCGGCACCGTCGTCACGCATGACGGACAGAAGCCGATCGCGACGCACGTACCGCTCCGGTTTCATGAAAAAGATGGCCATGCTTGGTTCACGACACACATCGCCAAAAACAATCCGCAATGGCAAACGATTGAAAATCAGACGGTGCTCCTGATCGTCCAAGGCCCAGACGCCTACGTATCGGCGTCGTGGTATGGGCATGAGGACGTATCGACGTGGAACTATCAGGCCGTCCATGCGTATGGGCAGGCGACCATCTTGAATGCGGACGAACTCGAGGAAGATCTGGCCGGACTGCTTCAAGACCATGAAGGCGACCGCGAGCACGCCGTCGTCTGGGGGGGACTGTCTGAGCCGGTGCAACGGCAGAAATATGGCGTCGTCGGGTTCCGCATCGACATTGCGGAGATGCAGGCGGCGTTCAAGCTGAGTCAGAATCGAAACGAGAAGGATTATACACGCATCGTCTCCGAGCTCGAGCAGGCAGGGTGCCCGATTGCGGATGTGATGCGCGAGAAACGGCAATCGTAAGGTGTGGAAATGAGTCGAAACTTAAATCTATGACGAAACGAGCGAAAATCAATGAAAATGAAATGGATTGTGCGGGCACTAGGTGGTCTTCTTGTTCTACTAGCCTTGGTCGAGCTGGCGACGGATCGAGCCGACCAACCAAACCCACCGATTGAACACGCGTTTGAAGAACCGATTGCGTTTCCTTTTGAAATCACTCGGCGCTATAGTGAGATTGATATCGCAAAACCGCACCACATGCATCAATTCGTGTTTCACTATGTGAACGAGGAGACGACACAGGAGTTGCGCTACATCGTCCATAAAGTCGTCGATGAACCTGATGACATGGAAGATATTTCGTCATACGGAGACCAATATGTACTTGCGGACGGGACATCTGCTTTCTATGATGAGGCGGAATCGACGTCCCAAGGGTTATGGTGGATCAACAAAAATGGCTTTACTGCCCGAATCATCTACTACATCGATGGCAACTCCATCGAACTTGACGACGAGACCCGCTTACCGGTCCAACAACTGATCAACTTGGCCAACCAAACGTTATGACGTCAGCCTGCATCTCACCATTTGAGAGACGCGGGCTGTTTCTATTTTTCCTCGAATATCTTGAAGTTCAGATTGACAGCGCTCCCGGATTCATCCTATACTCATAAATGATAATGATTATCAATGTCGGCGTAAAACGTTGTCATACAGAAAAAAGGGGACTAGGACATGAACAGCTACAAGAAAATGCTACATATGTTCATCATCATGTCTGCTTTCGTGCTCGTGCTCGCAGGATGCGGCTCGAACAATGAAGATGCAGCCACGACAGATGAATCTGCCGAAACGGCAGAAGGCTATCCAATCACAATCAAACACGCGTTAGGCGAGACGGTCATCGACAAGAAGCCAGAACGCGTCGCAACGGTCGGTTGGTCGAACCAAGACGTGGCGCTCGCGCTCGACGTCGTACCAGTCGGATTCTCGGCTGCGAACTACGGTGTCCAAGACGGCAGCGGCATGTTGCCATGGACGGCTGACAAGTTGAAAGACCTCGGTGAAGAAAACCCGAACATCTATCAAGATACGGACGGCCTCGACTTCGAAGCGATCGCCGACTCACAGCCGGACGTCATTCTCGCTGCCTACTCAGGCATCACGCAAGAAGATTACGACACGTTGACAGAGATTGCACCGGTCGTCGCATACCAAGAGACGCCTTGGGTGTCATCATGGCAGGACACGGTTCGTTATGACTCAATGGCCATGGGCATGGAAGAAGAAGGCAAACAGTTGATCGAAGACACAGAGAAACTCATCGCCGACAAGGCAGCTGAAGTACCGGAGATGAAAGGGAAGAAAGCGGCATTCGTCGCGCTCAGCCCGGACGACCTCTCGAAGTTCTACATCTACACGACGGGTGACCCACGCGGTGCCTTCATCGAAGAGCTCGGCATGGAGTACCCTGAGAACATCACGAGCCAAATCAAAGATGAAAACAGCTTCTACCTCGAGCTTAGCTCAGAGAACGCTGACATCTTGAACGACGTCGACATCTTCGTCGCCTACGGGAACGAAGAGACGTTGAAAGCACTTCAAGCTGACCCGCTCTACAGCAAAGTGCCGGCCATCAAACGCGGTTCGGTCGTCATGATCGAAGATAACACGCCGCTCGCGGCTGCTGGGACACCATCACCACTCTCGATCGAATATACGATTGATGACTATGTGAAACTCGTGTCAGAAGCACTCGCGAAAGTCGAGTAATCAAATGAATATGCCGAAGAAGTTACACACGCCGAAACGGTTCGGGCTCCTCCTCGTAGGGTCGCTCGTCCTGCTCGTCGTCTGTATGCTCGCTTCGCTTGCTTTCGGCTCACGGACAGTCGGATGGGATGAACTGCTTGACGGTTTATTCCGTCCGGCTGTTCAGTCGTATGAAGCGGACATCGTCCGGCAGCGGGTCGTTCGGACGGTGTTCAGCTTCATGTGCGGGGCGGCACTCGGTGTCTCAGGCGCATTGATGCAGTCGGTGACGCGTAACCCGATCGCCGACCCGAGCATTCTCGGGGTCAACACGGGAGCGGCGCTGTTCGTCGTCGTCGGGATTGCCTTCTTTAACATCTCGACCGCGAGCGACTATATCTGGTTCGCGCTCGCCGGGGCACTCTTGACGGCGGCGTTCGTGTTCGGCATTGGGTCGCTCGGTCGGGGCGGTTCGACGCCACTCAAACTTGTCTTGGCCGGCGCGGCGACGAGTGCGGCCTTGTCGTCACTCGTCATGGCCATCATGATTCCGCGCTCGAACGTCATGGACCAGTTCCGGTTCTGGCAAGTCGGTAGCGTCGGGGCCGGGACGATGGATTCGATTATGACGTTCCTGCCGTTCTTTATCGGCGGGATCGTCATCGCCATCTTGGCGGCACCGTCCCTCAACATCTTGGCGCTCGGGGAAGAGCTCGCCACAGGTCTCGGTGTCCGCATCGGCACGTTGAAATTGATTGCCTCGTTCGCCGGTGTGATCTTGTGCGGGGCGGCGACGGCACTGGCTGGACCGATCGGCTTTATCGGTCTCTTGGCGCCGCACCTCGTCCGTTTGGTCATCGGAGCGGATGAACGGTATATCATCCCAATGTCGGCACTGACGGGTGCGATTTTATTGACGTTTGCTGACGTGGCGGGGCGCTTGCTCGGCAGTCCCGGGGAACTCGAAGTCGGGATTGTCACGGCGTTCGTTGGGGCACCAATTTTGATCGCCTTGACGATGAAAGTGAAGGTGCGTGGCGTATGACGAACCAATCGATTCAACCCATCATCCATAACAGTCGCAAGCGTCGGCAACGGACCGTCTTCGTGACGCTCGTCTTGTTCGCGCTGGCCCTTACGTTGAGCGCGACGATGCTCATGCTCGGCAACACGATTTATCCGGTCGCAGACGTCATCCGTGTCTTGTTCGGGGAACAAGTACCGGGCGCCTCGTTTGCTGTCGGCACGATCCGTCTGCCGCGCATGCTCGCCGGCGTCTTCGCCGGACTTGCGTTCGGGATCGCCGGGACGGTGTTCCAGACGATGCTCCGTAACCCGCTCGCCAACCCGAACGTCATCGGCATCACGACCGGGTCGAGTGCGGCGGCCGTGTTCGGCATCGTCGTCTTACAGGCGAGCGATACGTTCGTCTCCATCATCTCGATTATCGGCGGGCTGTTGACCGTCCTCGCCATCTACTTCTTGTCGAAAGGCGCCGCCTTCTCGATCGGCCGGCTCGTGCTGGTCGGGATCGGGATTCAGGCGATGCTGACGGCGGTCATCAACTATCTGCTGCTCATAAGCCGCCAAAATGATGTCGGGACGGCGATGCGCTGGTTGAGCGGTAGCTTGAACGGGGTGAAGATGGAGACGCTCCCGCCGCTCATGATTGCGGTCGCGCTCTGCCTCCCGGTCATCCTTCGGCTCAGCCGACAGCTCCAGATTTTAGAGCTCGGGGAGATGACGGCGACGTCGCTCGGTGTCAAGACGAACCAGACGCGCGTGCTGCTCATCGTCGCCTCGGTGCTCATGCTCGCACTCGCGACGGCGACGACCGGACCGATTGCCTTCGTCGCGTTCCTCGCGGGGCCGATTGCGAAGCGGCTCGTCGGGGACGGACGTTCGACCATCATCCCGGCGGCACTCGTCGGTGTCATCTTGGTGCTCGCGGCCGATCTCATCGGTCAGTTCGCCTTCACGGCCCGCTACCCGGTCGGTGTCATCACCGGCATGGTCGGGGCGCCGTATTTGATTTATCTCTTGATCCGGATGAACCGGAGAGGGGAGCTATAACGAGAAATGAGCCATATCCGGCGTCGGATGTGGCTCATTTTTTTGATTAGTAGGCGGTCCAACCGCCGTCGATGGCGACGACTTGACCGTTGATGAAACTCGATTCGTCCGAGCCGAGGAAGAGGGCGAGCTGAGCAATCTCTTCTGGTTGTCCGATGCGTGGGTTGATGGCCATCCCAAGTTGCTGGCGACCGAACCCGGCCTGGCTCATGTCCGTCATCGTCGAGCCGATGTTCGTCGCGACCGCGCCCGGTGCGATCCCGTTACAACGGATGTTTTGGTCGGCATACATGAACGCCGTGTTCTTCGTCAATCCGACGACAGCGTGTTTCGACGCCGTATAGGCTGCACCGGCTCGAGCCCCATACAAGCCGCCGGCCGAGATGTTGTTGACGATGACGCCGTGACCTTGCTTCGTGAACAAGTCGACGGCGATGCGCATCGATTTCATGACTGACACCGTGTTGACGGCGAAGATTTTCTCCCAACGTTCGTTCGAGATCTCACCGACCGGCTCCATCCCGTCCATGATGCCGGCGTTGTTGACGAGGATGTCGACTTGACCGAACGTCTTCACCGTCTCGTCGAACAACTGCTGCAACGCTTCTTCAGACGTGACGTCCGTCTGGATGGCGATGGCCTCGCCCGAAATCCCCTCGACGACGGCCTGCGCTCCGTCGAGATTCATATCCGAGACGACGACGCGGGCTCCTTCCTTCGCATATAGTTCCGCGATCGCTTTCCCCATTGCTGATGCTGCTCCTGTGACAATCGCCACTTTCCCCGATAACCGCATAACTGACTCCTCCTTTTATTGTACATGTGTTCAATAACCATTATAATGAACGTTAGAAAACGCTTACAATCATCAAAAAATGAGGAATTGTTGAGTAATCAACACTTTAGGCCATAACTGTTGAGAGGAATGTGCGAATCATGAAGCTCGACTTGCGTGTTATCAAAACAAAACGAGCGCTCCATGAGGCGCTCGTCGAACTATTGAAGAATCGGCGACTCGAACAAGTGACGATTTCGGAACTTTGTCGTGTGGCAAATGTCAATCGAGGCACGTTTTATTTGCATTATGCCCGGGTCGAGGACGTATTCGAGGAGTACTTCCAAGAGATCACCGCCGACCTCGCCAAGTCGTATGAGGAGCCGTATCGTCATGTGAAGCTGCTCAATCCGCGTGAGCTTGAACCGTCGACAATCCGTATCTTTCATCACGTCCAGACGTACGTCGACTTCTATCGCATCGTCTTCTCGAAAAATGTGCCGCTCGCGTACTATTACATGTTGTTCGACGAGGTGCGCAAGTTGCTCCTCCGCGACACGGCGGCGCACAAGCAAGATGAGATTGACCATGAGTTGTTCTGTTCGTATCAAGCGAACGCCATCGTCGGGATGATCATCCATTGGGGCGAACACGATTTTGCGGCCACCCCGGATGAGATGAACGAGCAGTTGGCGCGGATTTTGCGACTTAAGTGAAAGCGTCATCAAAAAGTCGTTGACTTCCCTGCCGATTGAAGTGTATGCTAAAAATCCTGCCCAAAAAAGAGAGGCCGGGAACTGGCATCAGTTCATTTCGAGTCAGAGAGGACCATGATCCCATGAACCAACAACAATTAGTCGAGCGTGCCCGCCAATTGAAAGAGAACGCCTACTCGCCGTATTCAAACTTCCGCGTCGGAGCGGCGCTTCTTATGAAGGACGGAACGGTCATCGACGGCGTCAACGTCGAGAACGTCTCGTTCGGTGCGACGAACTGTGCCGAGCGCACGGCCATCTTCACAGCGGTCGCGCAAGGTTATAAAAAAGGCGACTTCGAAGCCGTCGCGGTGTCAGGTGACACGGTCGACTTCTTGCCGCCATGCAGCATCTGCCGCCAAGTGCTCGTCGAGTTCGGCGACCCGGACTTCAAAGTGTTGCTCACGAACGGCAACGCCGACGTGAAAGAAGTGACGTTGGAAGAGCTCGTCCCGTTTGCATTTACGGAACTCGAAATGTAAGCAAAAACGCTGAGTTGCGCGACTCAGCGTTTTCTTATTCATTCGGTTCCCACGGATTGAAAAAGTTGTATGGGGGATGTACCCCTTCTAACGTCCGGAACTCATAATTGCGTTTTTTCGCGTAGCGGATGATTGTATCGAGCGCTTGCGGTGTCATCGAGTGATCGTGCGCCAGGATGATGGAAGCAATATTCATCTCGTAATTCGCCTCGAGCCGATTGAACACACGCTGCTCGATTGGCGCGTTGTCTTTCTTATAGATGTGATCGAGACTGCCGACGTTCCAGTCCCAAATCTCGAAACCGGCCTCGTCCATCGCTTGCCAATGTGCAGGCGTCATGCCTGCGTCGCTACCGTAAATCGTGCGGGCCATGTTCGTATGGATGCCTGTCACTTCATATATGAGACGTTGCACGTCCTTCATTTGACGCACGGCCGTCATCGGCGACGCGTAAAACTCCTCGCGCACGTGTGTCATCCCATGCAAGGCGATAAGATGGCCTTCAGCGACGATGCGTCGGATGAGGTGCTCATTTCCCTTGATATTTTTCCCAAGGATGAAGAAGGTCGCCTTCACCCGATGCTTCTTCAAGACATCGAGCAGCGCGCCCGTCTTCCGGTTCGGTCCGTCATCGAGCGTCAAATAGATGAGACTGCGGTCGTTATAAGCTTTCGGTTTCGGAATCGCTGCCTGTGACAGGGAGCTGATCAACAAAAAAATCGACATGAGCAAAATGACGCGTTTCTTCATTCTCACAAAACTCCCTCGAGGCAAAAAACGGGTGACATGGCATCGGTATGAAGCATAGAATACCACAAATTCGAGTTAAAGATGAAGCTAAAAACGGCCCTGACGTGAAAGGTCAGGGTCGTCGTTTCGTTAGCGTGAAATCGTCTCGCCGTCTTCAGGAACGATGAGGCAATCGGCGAAGCCGTGTGATGCAGCATAGGCACGTAAGTCAGGACGCGATAGTTTCCAATGGTTGACCGCTTCCATGTGGACCGCGATAATCGTCGCCGACGGGGCAGCCTCGTGAACATGGCGGACGTCCTCTTCGTTCATGACGAGCGACCCGCCTTCGACGAACTGGTTGTCCCCGGCGTTGACGACGATGACTGTTGGTTGATGCGTTTGAATCGTCTTGGCGACTTCGTCATACCAGACCGTGTCCCCGGCGACATAGAGCGTCTGTTCCGTAGGGTGGGTGAAGACGACACCGCACACGAGACCGGCCATTTCTAAAATCGGACCGCGACCGTGCTCCCCGGCTGTCTTCGTGAGGTTGATTCCTTCGAATGCTGTCGTGTCGCTCAACACGGTCACGTTCGTGAAGCCGTCGCCTTCGATGACAGTCAAATCATCCTCGTTTTGCACGAACAGCGGGATTGCTTTCGGCAGAACTTGTTTGGCGACCTCGTCGTAGTGGTCGAGGTGCAGGTGGGTCAAGATGACGGCGTCGATGCCTGTCAGAATGTCATCGATCGCGATTGGCAGGTCGGCCAATGGATTAGCGTCTTGCCGTTCCGAGTTCGGGAACGGGGGATAGGCGCCTTTTTGCCCGAGGAACGGGTCGATGAGGAACGTCTTTCCGGCGTATTCAACGCAGAGTGTGGCATTACGGATCAGTTGTACGTGCATAGAAAAATCTCTCCTTTTAGCTATAATGTATGTACAGTCTAACAAGCAGCCGTCTTTTCATACATAACACGAATCAAGTGTTTGGACGGATTGGCTTGAATCGTGAAAGGAGCCACCTATGCTCGATCCAACAGACCGCCTCATCATCGAGGCGCTACAGGCGAACAGCAGGATAACGATGAAAGAACTCGGGGCATACGTGCACTTGACCGGGCAGGCGACGGCGACGCGCGTCAAGAAACTCGAAGACCTCGGTATCATCGAAAGATATACGATTCGCGTGAACGAGGACAAGCTCGGGTTACCGGTCCACGCGATGATCACTATCTTTACGTCGAGCACGTTCCACGACCCGTACCTCATGTTCCTCGAGGAACACCGGCCGTACGTCCGCAATAACTACAAGGTGAGCGGGGACGGCTGTTACGTCTTAGAGTGCCGATTCCCGTCGAACCATGAACTGAACGCTTTTTTGGACGGGCTCAGCAAGTACGTCAATTATAAGTTGTCGATCGTCATTAACTGACGAAGGACCTGTGAATCGCTTGATTCACAGGTCCTTTTTAATGTCTTCGTCCGGCGCGGATGATGAAGCGGTATTCTTCACTCTTGAAATACGTTTCTGTGAACTCAAACCGACTGCCATCCATAAGAAACGAATAGAGTTCGACTTTGAGTACGGGCGTTCGTTCACTCACTCCGAGCATCTCGGCAATCTCTTTTGTCGGGAGCACCGGGATGAACTCTTGGACGCTGTCCGCAATCTTGAACTGTTTGACGTCTTCGATATAGGCGTACTTCGATTGCGACATCACTTCGTACGTCAAGTCAGGGAACAGCTTTAGCGGCAAGTATGTGTCCTCGACGATGAGCGGTTCGCCGTCTGCGAATCGTTGGCGCCTCACGTAGAAGACGAGCTCGCCATCTTCGAGTTCGAGTGCCTCTTGCACTTTCTCACTCGGTGGCTGCAACGTGAAGGTGAGTACTCTGTTCGTCACTTCTTTCCCTTCTCGTTTCATGTCTTCCGTGAAGCTTTTTAATTCGTACATGTTGTGTTCAATCTTTTCGGACTGGACGTATGTGCCGCTGCCCTGTCGTTTCCATAAGAGACCTTCCTCTTGGAGCAATTTGACCGCCTGCCGGACAGTCACTCGACTGACGCTGAACTCTTCGACGAGTTGAGCCTCGGTCGGGATCGCCTCACCGGGCGCCCACGTGCCGGACTCGATAAACGTGCGCATTTTGTGGGCGACTTGTTGGTAGAGCGGTGATTTTGCTTTCATGACTGACCCTCCGATTTCGACCTGAATTCATACTTCTAGTATACACAAAGTAAAATGTTTTCAAAAATATTGTTGACGTTTAAAATAATATGTATTAAATTTGTATTGTAATCAATAAGATATGTATTCGAAAGGGGAACGCACACATGAAACAAGGACAACGCCTCGTCGTCGTCGGTGGCGGCAGCACGTACACAATCGGTATGATTATGAGCTTGATTGAAGAGAAAGCTCACTTCCCACTACGTTCAATCACGTTTTACGATACGGATGGTGAGCGCCAGGAGCGTGTCGCCAAAGCGACTGAAATCATCTTGCGTGAGCATTACCCAGAGCTCGAGCTGTTCGAGTATACGACGGACAAAGAATACGCCTTCCGCGACAAGGACTTCTTCTTCGTTCAAATTCGAACGGGCGGCCTGGAGATGCGCGAGAAAGATGAACAGATTCCGCTCCGTCACGGCGTGGTTGGACAAGAGACGTGTGGACCGGGCGGGATGTCGTACGGGATGCGGTCGATCGGGGACATGATTGATCTCGTCGCAGACATCCGCCAAGGCTCACCGGGCGGCTGGATCTTAAATTATACGAACCCGGCCGCAATCGTCGCCGAGGCGTTGAAGCGTGCCTACCCGAATGACAAAAAGATTTTGAATATCTGTGATATGCCGGCCGCAATCATGGTGAGCTACGCGAAGATTCTCGGCAAAGAGGTTTGGGATCTCGTGCCGGAATACTTCGGCCTCAACCACTTCGGTTGGTTCACAGGCATCTATGACAAAGAAGGCAATGAGTTGACGGAAGACATCAAGCGCGCCATCTTAGAGGACGGGTTCATCCCAGAAGACTCAGAGATCGCAAACGACCCATCTTGGATCAAGACGTTCAAGCAAGTCGAGAAGATGCTCACCGATTTCCCGGAATATTTGCCAAACACGTACCTTCAGTATTATTTGTATCCGTCCGACATGGCGGAGAAGGAAGACGTGGAGAACACGCGGGCCCGTCAAGTCATCAACGGCCGCCAGCAACGGGTCTTCTCGATGTGTGATCAAATCATCGCTGACGACTCACTTGAGAACGTGCATCTTGAAATCGACATCCACGGTTGCTACATGATTCGCGTCGCAGCGTCACTCGCCTACAACAATGGCGACATCTTCATCGTCATGGTGAAGAACGACGGCATCATCGCTAACTTGCCGGATGATGCGATGGTCGAAGTGCCGGCGATGCTCACGAACCGTGGACCGAAGCCGTTCGCTGTCGGACACATTCCTCGCTTCTACAAAGGGATGATTGAAGGACAGCTCGCCTACGAACAGCTCGTCGTCGACGCCTATTTCGAGAACAGCTATGAAAAGGCACTCCAGGCACTCACGCTCAACCGGACCGTCGTCGATGCGCCGGTCGCCCGTCAAATCCTTGACGATTTGATTAACGAGAACGAAAACTATTGGCCGGCCCTCAAACAACGGGAGACGGTCGCACGCTAAAGACGAAGGGGAGTTATTCCCCTTTATTCGTTTTGTGAATTGATAACGCTTACACATGAGTAGTGAATCAAATGAGTCAATGGTTCGGGGTATTTCAAAAATTCGGGAAGGCGCTCATGGTACCAGTCGCGCTCTTGCCGGCGGCCGGTATTTTACTTGGTCTCGGCGCGGCGCTAACAGGTCCGCTTGCAGAAAGTTGGACGTTTTTACAGAACGGGACGGTCGAAGCGATCAGTGCCGGGATGCTTCAAATCGGGTTGAGTATCTTCGCCAACTTGCCAATCATCTTTGCGATTGGCGTCGCGGTTGGTCTGTCCGGCGGGTCGGGAATTGCGGCACTTGCCGCACTCGTCGGCTACGTCATCATGAACACGACGATCTCGATTGCCCTTGGGATCACACCGGAAATGGCGGCTGAGAGCGGGGAGTACGGCATGTTGCTCGGTATCCCGTCACTTGAGACGGGTGTGCTCGGTGGGATTGCGGTCGGCTTGCTTGCGGTCTGGGTGTATAAAAAATTCCACACGTTCAACCCGCCAGAGATGCTCGGCTTTTTCGCCGGAGATCGTTCGGTCGGTATCGTCATGGTATTCTTCTCCATCTTGCTCGGTTTCTTTATGATGCTCATTTGGCCGCCGATTCAGACCGGCCTCACAGCGATGGCGAATGTCATCGCGAGTGATGCGACGAATCCGGCTTACGTCGGGTTATACGGAATGCTCGAACGTTTATTGATTCCGACCGGATTACATCACATCTGGTACGCACCGTTCTTATGGACGTCACTTGGCGGCACGGCGACGGTTGGCGGTTCGATTGTGAGCGGGGACCAATATATTTTCCTCGCTCAAATCGCAGAAGGTGTCGACGTGACGGCCGGACGCTTTATGGCCGGCAAGTTCCCGATCGTCATGTTCGGTCTTCTTGGAGCGGCGTTCGCCATGTACCGTCAGGCCGACCCGGACAAGCGTCCCGTCGTGCGTGGCCTCTTGCTCGCAGCGGCAGGGACGGCGTTCTTGACCGGGATCACCGAACCGATCGAGTTCACGTTCTTATTCATTGCACCACTTCTTTACGTCGTGCATAGTGTGTTGACAGGGGTGTCGTTTGCGCTCATGTACGCTCTTGACGCCCATATCGGCTGGGCCGGTGGCTCGGGATTGATTGACTATGTCTTGGTGAATGTGTTGCCAGGGACGCCGCGCTGGTGGATGAACCTCGTCGTTGGGGCCGGATTCTTCTTCGTCTATTACGGCATCTTCACGTTCGCGATTAAAAAATGGAACTTGGCGACGCCGGGCCGAGGGGGACAAGAGACGAAACTGTTTACCCGCAAAGACTACAATGAAAAGAAATCAGGAAAGACATCAATCCAAACGACGGCACTTGCCATTCAAGAGGCGCTCGGTGGCCGTGACAACATCATCGATATCGATGCCTGTTTCACACGTCTTCGTGTCGAATTGAAAGATGTGTCCCAAATCGATGAGGACGAGTTGAAGGCACTCGGGGCAGCCGGGGTCGTGAAAGTGAAAAATAACATCCAGGCCATCTTTGGAGGACGCTCGGATTTGTACAAGAATGAGTTGCTCAAACTGCATAAAGAGATGGACCAAGCGAATTGAAAAAAGAGCTCAACCGATTTACGGTTGGGCTCTTTGTCCGAGATGAGAAGGTTAGTTCGTAACCGACGAGGCACGATAAAATTGAGCGCCTTTGATGAGTGTCGAAGCGACGAGACCGATAGCGAGCGGCAGCGTGATGACGCCAATCCCTTGCTCGGTGACGATCAAGTTGCCTTCCTCATAATAGCCTTTCAAGTAGAACAGCCCTGAACCGATCGTCTCGTTCAGTTCGAGCGTCGAGACGTTGAGGTACACCATGATAGCGAACAATGAGATGACACTGATTGAGACAAATAATTTTGAAAACGATAACTTGGTCATGCGAACGCTCCTTTTTATGTAGCAATATGGACTCGTATTTCCATATAAAGACAATTCTCACATGAGGCCAAAGCATCGATTTAATCACCGATACAGGTCCCACAACCGCTCCGCTTGCTCCCGCATCATCTTCTGTAATTCAATCGGCTCCACGACCTCGACTTCCGCCCCGGCCGCGAGCAATTGCCGCGACAAGAACGGGAGCTCGGCTTCCGGCACGTCCCACTCATTCTTATCCCCGATATCGGGTAATACGTCTTCAAGCAGACGACGGCCGAGCGGGGTGATGTTGAGCCGGACGGTCCCGCCGCTTCGGTCGTCACTCGCCTCGAGCAGCGTCGCCAAATCGTCCGCTTCGAACGTGTCATCAAGGAGACGCAGCGCTTCAATCCGGTCAATCCGATATTGGCGCAACCCATATACCGAGAGGCCATACACATACCATTTCAAATCGAGGAGCGCCATCCCAGCAGGTGCAATCGTGAACGTGCGTGATCCTTTCGTCGTCGCGTACGTCATGTCGATGTTGCGCCGTTGCTCGACCGCTTGAAACACGTCTTTCGTGAACGGCGCCGGTGGGACGGTCTTATTCCCGAGCCAAAGGATGTTCTTTTCGAGCTGTGCGATTTTCGTCTCGAGGTCGTGCGGCAATTCATTCACGTACCAGTCTGACAGCGTGTCCCGCATGTCCCCGAACGGCACGTCTGGAATCTGTTCCATCCATTTGAGGGTGAGGTAGAGCGCGACCGCTTCTTGTTCCCGGAGCTGGAGCGGGGGAAGCAGGCGGTTCGGCAACATCTCATAACCGCCGCCCGTGCCGGAGACGCTCCAAATCGGATAGCCGAGTTCCTCGAGCGTCAGCATATCGCGCTGAATCGTTCGGACTGAGGCGCCCGTCTCGATGGCGAGTTCGTCCGCGGTGAACCGTCGACCCCGGTTCAATAGTCGAATCAAGTGCAGATGTCGTTTTTTCATGTTTCTCATTCCCGTCAAGTTTTGTCGTGTTTATCAAGTAAGCTGAATGTATCACGAATCAAGGAGGAATTCATCATGGCAAACGTCGTCTTATATATCGCGACAAGTTTGGATGGAAAGATTGCCCGCACGAACGACCAGCTCGACTGGTTGTTCGCGGTCGAGGGGGAAGGGGACAACGGCTACGCGGACTTCTTCCAGACGGTCGGCGCCGTCATCATGGGGCGGAAGACGTACGAGGAAGTGCTCGTGCTTGAGCCAGACGGTTATCCGTATGACAAGATTCCGAACTACATTTTGACACGGAGCCCGGACCGGGAAGCAGAGCACGTCACATTCACTGATGAGCCAATCGAGCAGCTCGTCGAACGATTGAAGCAAGACATCGACGGAGATATTTGGATCGTCGGAGGAGGCGAAATCATCAAGGAAGCGATGGCGCACGACTTGATCGACAGCTATGAGATCGCCATCGCTCCGGTCGTATTAGGCGAAGGGATTCCGCTCTTCCCGGAAGGCACGAAAGAGACGAAGTTGAGACTGACGAGCCAACGCGCGTCCGGACAGTTCGTCATGGTGACGTACGAGCGATAAACGAAAGACCAAGTTCGCAATGAACTTGGTCTTTTCTCATACATGCTTCCGTTGGAACGCGGCAATCGCTTCATACTCTTCCGCGAGATGACGAGAGAGCCGGATATAAATCGGCAACAACTCCCGGTAAATCGTTGTCGCTTCATGGTTTGGCGTATGCTCATGCGTCACTTGCGGCACGGCCGTGAAGTCGTCGATATCGCCGAGCGCATACTCGCCGAGCATGACCGCACCGAGACACGAGCTCTCGTGGCTCTCCGGCACGACGACCGGCGTATCGAAAATGTCGGCCATCATCTGACGCCACAGGCTCGACTGGGCGAACCCACCCGTCGCGTGAATCCGGTTCGGCGCGCCCGTCAACTCGTCGAGCGCCAACATGACCGTATACAAGTTGAAGATGACGCCTTCGAGTACTGCGCGGATGAAGTGCTCGCGCTTATGGTGGATACTCAACCCGAAGAACGAACCGCGTGCGTTCGAGTCCCAGAGCGGGGCCCGTTCACCCATCAAATACGGGTGGAACAACAGCCCGTCCGAGCCCGGCTTGACCGTCTCGGCGATGCGCGTCAACACGTCATACGCGTCCATCCCGAGCCGTTTCGCCGTCTCGACCTCGCTCGCCGCGAACTCGTCGCGGAGCCAGCGGAGGATGATGCCGCCGTTATTGACCGGCCCACCGATGACCCAATGCTTGTCGGTCAAGGCGTAACAGAAGATGCGGCCTTTCGGGTCCTCGACCGGTTCGCGGACGACCGTGCGGATAGCACCGCTCGTCCCGATCGTGACGGCGACGACGCCTTGTTCGAACGCTCCAACCCCGAGGTTGGATAACACACCGTCACTCGCCCCAATGACGAGTGGGAAGTCCCAGCCAAGCGTCTCAACCACATCAGATTTAAGCGTCAAAATCTCGGTCGTCGGCACGAGCTCGGACAGTTGATTGGGTGTGACCCCGGCGACGTCGAGCGCCTCTGGATCCCAATCGCAGTTCTTCAAGTTGAACAGCCCGGTCGCCGAGGCAATCGAATGGTCGATGACGAAGCGACCGGTCAGGCGATAGAAGACGTACTCTTTGATGGAAACGAATTTCACGGCTCGAGCGAACACGTCCGCATGCTCGGCTTTCAGCCAACGCAGCTTCGACAGCGGCGCCATCGGATGGACAGGTGTGCCGGTGCGCATATGGAGCGCACTCGCATCGAAGTCGCGTTTGATTTCTTGCGTATACGGGTTGGCCCGGCTGTCGGCCCACGTGATGCTGTGGGTGAGCGGGCGGCCCGACGCATCAAGCGCAATCAGGCTGTGCATCGCTGAGCTGAATGAGGCGAAGCGAATCGGACCGTCGGCTTTGGCACGGACGGCGGAAATCGCCTCGAGCACGGCCCCGTAGATGACGACCGGGTCTTGCTCGGCCGTCTCCGTGTCCGGGGTGAAGAGCGGGTACAGCACGTTATGTACCGCAAGTTGTTGCTGGTTATGGAACAGGACGGCCTTCGTACTCGTCGTCCCGATATCGACGCCAATCGTATACACACACATCACTTCCTAACTTAAATGATAAACAAGCTGATCAAGAAGACGACCGCGAAGCCGGTCAATCCGATAATCGTTTCCATGACGGTCCACGACTTGAGCGTGTCTTTCACATCCAAACCGAAGTAGCGGTTGACGAGCCAGAAACCTGAGTCGTTGACATGCGAGAGTACCGTCGCACCCGAGGCAATCGAGATAACGATGAGGCCGAGCGCGGCACCGGTGATATTTTGAAGTTCGAGAAGCGGCGTGATGAGTCCTGCCGCCGTGACCATCGAGACGGTCGCCGAACCTTGGGCGACACGGACGACGGCTGCAATCAAGAAGGCGAGCACAATCGCCGGGAGTGCTGACCCGGCCATCATTTCCCCGAGCACGTCACCGACACCCGAGTCGATCAATACTTGTTTGAACACGCCACCGGCACCCGTGACAAGGATGATAATCCCGGCCGGTTCGAGCGCTTTCGTCGCAATCTCTTGCACTTCGTCACGCGTATAGCCGCGGCGTGTGCCGAGGAAGATGAACGTGAGCAGCGTCGCGAGCGTCAAGGCGACGAACGGGTGACCCATGAACGTGAAGAACGTGCGGATGCCGTTGCCTTCTTCCAATAAAACGGCAGACAACGTGTTCGCGAGGATCAAGACGAGCGGGATCGAGATGAGCGAGACAATCATCTTGAAGCTCGGCAGTTCTTTCGACGTATCAATCTCTTCGAACTCCATATAGTCCGGGATAGTGACGTGAATTTTCTTGGCGATATACTTCGCGAAGATCGGACCGGCGAGAATCGTTGCCGGAATCCCTGCGATGACCCCGAACAAGATGACCCATCCGAGCTCGGCCCCAATCAAGTTGGCAACGGCAATCGGACCCGGCGTCGGCGGGATGAAGCTGTGCGTGACGGCGAGACCCGCGAGGAGCGGAATCCCGTAGTACAAGAGCGAGCGGCCCGTCTTTTTGGCGAGGCCGTAAACGATTGGAACGAGAATGATAAAGCCGACATCGAAGAAGACCGGGACGGCGACGATAAAGCCGGTGAGGGCGAGCGCCCATTGCGCCTTGTCCTCTCCAAACTTATTGACGAGCGTCTGGGCGAGGCGTTCCGCTCCACCCGATACTTCTAACATCTTCCCGAACATGGCCCCGAGACCGACGACGACGGCGACGAAGCCGAGCGTGCCGCCCATCCCGTTCTGGATCGAGGCGATGACGTCCCCGAGCGGCATACCGGCCGCGACCCCGACGAGTAAACTGACGAGGAGAAGTGAGACGAAGGCATGGAGCTTCGTCCGCATGACTAAAAATAAGAGCAAGAAAATCCCTGCGACTGCGATTAAAATGAGTGTCGAACCCGACATATGTATTTCCCCCTTTACCGTATGTGTAACCGTTTACAAATATTTACAAAGAAAAAGGCCACCCCTGACCTTTCCTTGCCGTTATTTCTTGACGACCGCGTGGCCACCGAACTCGTTTCGGAGCGCGGCGACGACTTTGCCGGAGAAAGTGTCGTCCTCGAGCGAGCGGTAGCGCATCATGAGCGACATGGCGATAACCGGAGCCGCTGCCTGTAGCTCGAGCGCCGTCTCGACCGTCCATTTTCCTTCCCCTGAGGAATGCATGACGCCGCGAATGTCGTCGAGCTTCGCGTCTTTCGAGAACGCGTTCTCGGTCAACTCCATCAACCATGAGCGGACGACCGAGCCGTGGTTCCAGACGCGGGCGACCTGTTCGTAATCGTAATCGAACGGGCTCTTCTCCAAGATGTCGAACCCTTCGGCAATCGCCTGCATCATGCCATATTCGATACCGTTGTGAATCATCTTCAAGAAGTGGCCGCTGCCGGCAGGTCCCGTATACAAGTAACCGTTCTCGACCGAGAGGTCTTTGAAAATCGGTTCGATCGTCGGCCAAGCGTCGGCGTCACCACCGACCATCGTGCAGGCGCCGTTGCGGGCACCTTCCGTGCCGCCGCTCGTCCCGCAGTCGAAGAAGGCGATGCCTTTGGCGCTGAACTGTTCGGCGCGAGCGACCGACAGCTTGTAGTTCGAGTTGCCGCCGTCGATGACGATGTCACCCGGTTCGAGTTTTTCAAGCAGTTCTGCCAGTACGGCCTCAGTGATGTCACCGGCCGGCACCATCGCCCAGACGACGCGTGGTGTCTCGAGCGAGTTGACGACGTCCTCAAGCGTCGGCACGATCTCAAACTTCGATGTCGCCTCGACGTTCCCGGCGTCCGTCCCGACGACCGTATGACCGTGGTCGCTCAAGTTGAGCGCCAAGTTGTATCCCATCTTGCCTAATCCAATCAAACCGATTTGCATATCGTCACCTCTAAATCGAATTTTTTTCCATCTCTCCACTATAATATCAAATTAAATTCGATTTACAAGTCGAATAACGGAATTTTTTTCGAAGAACACAAAAAAGCGTCCCGACCTAACGTGTAGGCGGGACGAGAATCAGACACTTTTCTTATACGGATACAGGAATGAGTCGAGCTCATCGGCCGGCATCGGCTTGTTGTAATAGTAGCCTTGCGCCTGGTTGCAATCCTCGGCCTTGAGGAAGGCGACTTGCGCTTTCGTCTCGACACCTTCAGCGATGACGTTCAACCCGAGCTCGTGTGCCATCCGAATGATCGTCTTGACGAGGGCGGCGTCCTTCGTGTCGGTCTCGATATTTTTTGTGAAGTGTTGGTCGATTTTCAACGTATCGATCGGGAACAGCTTCAAATAACTGAGCGACGAGTAGCCGGTGCCGAAATCGTCGATTGACAAGTGGACGCCGAGGGAGACGAGTTCCTCCATCGTCTCGATCGCACTTTGCGCGCTCTGGATGACGGTCTCGGTCAACTCGAGCTCGAGATATTCCGGTGCGAGCCCGGACGCCTCGAGCGCCTGGCTGACGATGTCCGGCAAATCTTTTTGCGCGAACTGGAGTGCCGAGATGTTGACGGCGACGCGGAACGGTTCGACGCCGGCATCCTGCCACGCCTTGTTCTGCCGGCACGCCTCGTTCAAGACGTACTCGCCGAGACGATGAATGCTGCCGGTCTCCTCGGCGATTGGGATGAACTCGGCCGGGGAAATCATACCGAGCTCGGGGTGCGTCCAACGCACGAGCGCTTCGACACCGATGAGCACCTCGGTCTCGAGATGCACTTGCGGCTGATAATGAATCGTGAACTCGCCGCGGCCGATGCCTTTCCGGAGCGCCATCGCCAGCTGTGATTTGCGGGCGACGGACTCGTTCATCTCGGTCGTGAAGAATTGGAAGCCGTTCTTGCCGTCCTCTTTCGCCCGATACATGGCGATGTCGGCGTTTTTCAACAAGTCATCGGCCGTCCGCCCGTCGGACGGGTAGAGACTGATCCCAATCGACAGACTCGTGAACACGTCCTCACCCTCGAGCAGGAACGGTTGGTTCAACGCGTTCGTGATCTGTTGGGCACGGTGGGCGGCAAGGTTACTGCCAGTGTTCGGCGACAGGATGACGAATTCATCCCCGCCGAGACGGGCGAGCGTGTCGCTCTTATTGATCATCGTCAACAGCCGGTCGGTCACTTGGCGCAAGAAGACGTCACCTGACGAGTGGCCGAACCGGTCATTGATGACTTTGAAGTTATCGAGGTCAATGTAAAACAAGGAGAATGTCGACTCGCTGCCTTGCGCGAGCAAGGCGTCGAGCCGGTCGTTGAACAGGCGGCGGTTCGGAAGGCCGGTCAACGTGTCCAAATAGACGAGGTCGTTGATTTGTTCCTCGATTTGTTTCCGTTCACTGATATCGCGGATGATACTGCTGAAGAAGAGACCCTTCTCCGTCTCCCACGTGCCGAGTGACATCTCGAACGGGAACTCGGTGCCGTCTTTACGCAGTCCGACGAGCTCGACCGTGCGGCCGATGACGTTCGCCTCACGGGTCTGACGATAGCGTTTCATGCCTTGTTCGTGTGCGACTTTGAAGCGCTCGGGCATGATGAGCGTGATTGATTCCCCGAGCACCTCGCTTGCGGCATATCCGAACAGTCGCTCGGCCCCGTGGTTCCATTGCACGATGCGGCGTTTGTCGTCCGCGACGATGATGGCATCATTCGCCGACTCGATGACGGACTGGAACTTCGTTTCGAGTTCGATGGACTGACGCTCGAGCTGCTTCTCATTGCGAAGCGAGATCAGCATGAGCACGAACAACGTCGTGACACTGCCGCCAATCCAAACGGCGAGGAGCGTGCTGTCCATTGAGAAGCCGGTCAAGGGTTGTGGTGTCGCGAGTGGCGTAAATTCGGCCGCACCCATGCCGATATAGTGCATCCCCGAGACGGCGAGCCCGATCAAGAGCGAGCAGACGAGTCTCCGCCAATGGAACCGTGACACGTCCGGGAGTGAGAACAAGAGATACAGTCCGACGAGCGAGGCAATGAACGCGACGACGGCCGATAACAGCCACATGACCGGGTCGTACGTCAATACAGCGTTCATCTGCATCGCTTCCATGCCGACGTAATGCATCGACACGATGCCGATGCTGATGAAGACGGCGCTGATGACGAGATCGCGCGGTCGCGCCGTCTGTCGGCTGACGATATAGAAGGCGAACCCGGACGAGATGATGGCTGGAATGATCGAGGCGATGACGATACCGATATGGTAGGATACGTCGGCCTCTAAATGGAATGCCAACATCCCGATGAAATGCATCGCCCAAATGCCGAGCCCGAGACTGAGGGCTCCGGCGCTCACCCAACGGATGCGCGAGACTCGTTCGGCATATTTGAGCCGACTGCTAATATCGAGCGAGACGAAGGCCGAGAAGACGGCGACGGCGATGGATAACAAGACGAGGGGAAGACTGTATGTACTATGGAGATGGTGTTCGATGGGGACCAAACCTTTCTTTAATAATATCGGGACAAATGGACGAAAACGGACAGTTTCTCAAAAATGAGCTTTCCTAGCATAGCATATTTGTCTTGACGTGAAGGGAATTTTTTCCACGGCGGGTCAATAATTTGGCACATTGAATTTTGCTAGACAGAGACAATAGATATTTTGGATTTTTTTGTATAAAAGGTGAAATGGGACTTTCGGTTTTACAATGGAACTATATAACTAGAAGAGAGTGGGCGCAAACTATGAAGAAGGTAAATTATTTACTCCTTATTTTTGTTCTCTTGTGTTCAATGTGGGGGCAGCAACGTGTTGAGGCACAATCAGACATCCAACTCATTTATTCGGTGGAGGATTTTAATAAAATACCGAATCAACTGAACGGGCATTATCGACTAATGAAGGACTTGGATTTTAAGGGTGCAGAACAGTTGCCGATTGGAACGAAAGACAAACCATTTATCGGTATTTTTGATGGGAATGGCTTCTCTGTTTCAAATTATCAATTGGAACATAATGAGTCCATGACACATATCGGATTATTCGCCTATGCGAAAAATGCGACATTCCGAAATCTTAAAGTGATGGATACGCAATTGACAATCGGAACTGATATGAATCTCGAATTGTATGGTGGTGCGCTTCTTGGAAGAGGCGAATCGGTCACTATTGAAAATGTACAAGTTGCATCATCCGTTTCGGTTGCGATTCAACCATTATTCAAATCAACCGTAGGGGGCATTGCTGGAGAAATTAGAGGGACGTCCCTTCGTCCTTCTTCAATTTTGAATGTTTCCAATGGAGGGACAATTACTGGAAAATATGAGATAGGTGGGATAGTAGGAAGTGCTTCGTATATAACGATTGGGTATGCAACAAACAATGGACAAATAATTGGTGGTAGTAGTGCAGGGGGGATCGTGGGTTATCTGTTCCAAGGAAAGCTGTATAACTCGGAAAATGAAGGAGCGATTAAATCAGTGCAACGAGGTGGTGGCGTGATTGGGTACGCATCGACCGTTACAATTGAAAATGCTACTAATGGTGGGAAGATTTCGTCGAGCGGAAGTTGGGGTGACTTCGGAGGTATAGTCGGTTATATGACAAAGTCAACGTTAGCTGACGCGGAGAATTTCGGAATTTTTGAGGCTAAGGGAAGTTCTACGTACGTCGGAGGACTTGTTGGAGAAGCAAGCCAAGACAGTATCATTCGTCGTGGCATGAACAGAAGTCCGATTGAAGTACAAGGTTATGTTGGAGGGATTGTCGGGAGTGCCTCACAACTATTTTTAGAGCAAACGTATAATGAAGGCGATTTATCAGGGTCGACAGGTGGAGGGATTGGCTCTTCCATCACAAATGTGACGATTCGAGATAGTTTCAACACAGGTAAAGTACAAGCTAGAGTCACAGCAGGCGGAATCGTCGGATATGCGTATCAAGATTCAAAAATTGAAAAGTCTTATAACAGTGGCTATGTGAAAGCGTATATATCAGGAGCTTTAGCAGGGAACTATGGAGGAACCATGAACGGCGCGTATGGTCTGACAATGTCCAAATTGATTGGTGAAGGAGAACAAGTTGGACAAGTAATCTCACCAACGGGGGTAGTAAATTCCGAAACGATGCCTCTATTGTCGCCGACTATTTGGGAGTTTTCATCAGAGAGTTACCCCACGTTAAAAGGGATGGACAAGCCTACTGGTAATCATCAACATGCCATCGCAGTGAAACAAGTTGATCTGTCTAAGACTACCTATCGCCAATATGAAGAACTTAATCTCATAAACGGAAAAGCACTTTTGGTAAACAATACCGGAACACTAACGTCTATGCCGTTAGAAGAGAGTATGTTGTGGCAGAATAAAGTCCTCGAAAATGCAGGAAATCAATCCGTATCGTTTCGAATTTTAGAATTACCTGGTACCACACAAGTACAAGTGACGCCTCGTTATCGAGCGATGTTCATGAACCATCAAAACGTTCAAATCGATGTCCAATACGTCGAACCTGGCCAAACTGCTAAACCGACTATTGTTCCAGAACGAGAAGGGTACACGTTACAAAACTGGACACCTGAGTTTGAACCGATGAATAAAGATCAAGTCTATAAACCGATTTACACAAAAAACCGATATGACGTTCAGCTGATGGACGGTGAGCAATGGTTAGATACTGTATCGTTCTCACATGGGGAACGTCTTTCATCAAGGATACAAGAGCCTTCAAAAGAAAACCATTTCTTTAGCGGTTGGTATAAAGATTCAACGTTTTCCGAGAAAATTGACTTAAGTCAAAATGTCATGAGACCAATGGAGTTGTATGCGCGATTTATACCTATGCCAGAAGTGACAAACCTCAATGTGGTCTCTAAAGGTGGAGATGCTACAGTATCGTGGGACGGGACAGCTGGAACGACATTCTATCACGTCGATGTCTCAAACGATCCTGACTTTGGAAGCTTCTCACGTTATACAACAACGGAGCGAAGCTATTCTATTTATCTGACACCAACCGATACGCATTACATTCGAGTGAAGCCGATACTCGTACTTGATTATCAAGAGTGGGAAGGGGTTTCAAATACGGTCACACAGTCACCACTTCTTAGAAAGTTAGACGGAATCCAAACTTCAGACATCACGTCAACATCTGTCAAGCTCTCGTGGAATCGACAAAACTTTGATCAGTTTTATGTGTATCGTGCAGAGGACGATGGTGTATTTAATCAAGTTGCGACTGTAAAAACGCCATTTTGGACCGACGCAAAATTGAATTATCGTAAAGACTATAAATACAAAATTGTCGGGTACTTGAAAATTGACGAGACGAGTGGTTTGTTGAGCGAAGAGAGCGAAATGATTTCAATTCGCTTGAAGATGCCGTATAACAGCTCGTGGGAAGTGAATTCAATTAGTACGAGCAGCACAGTTGTTAGTGGTCGGGCCTTTGCGCCGAATGGTTATGTAGAGGTGTATAAAGGGTCTCAACGGATTGGGAAAATGACAAAAGTCGTAAACAATTCGTTTAAAGTCACGATTCCAAAACAACCGGGAGGGACACTGCTAACCGTCAAATTGTATCCTCATTCTATATACGACGTTAGTATAAAAAAGGTTTATGTTAAAAAAACGTTACCTGCTTTCTCTGTGTCTACACCAGCTGCCATGGACAAGGTTTTGACTGGTAAAGGGAAGCCTGGGGCAACGGTGCGCGCCTACGTCGGATCGAACCCAATCAGTAAGGCGATCAAAATCGGAAGCAATGGGATATTCAAACTGCCTATTTCTTCGCAAACTGGCGGGAGAGAGATTCAAGTAAAAATGTCACAATCCGGATACCTTGATCGCACAATCAAAACGAAAGTGCTACGTGTTTTTAAAACGTTCAAAATCGGGACGGTGAAATCGACTCATGCTTATGTGACGGGTACTGGTAACCGTGGTGCTACGGTTCAAGCCTATGTAGGTAAGAAACGCATAGGTAAGCCAAGTACCGTCAATACAAAAGGTGCCTATCGCTTAACCATCTCAAAACAAAAACCAGGAACGGTCATTAAAGTGAACATGACTCAGTCAGGTTATAAGACGCAAGATAAAACGATTAAAGTGATCAAGTGATGAAAAAGAGGAGCGTTCATAAAACGTTCCTCTTTTCATTGCGGAATTTTTTTCGAAACGGTATCGTAAAAAGAAAAAGGGTGAGACACATGGAATCGATGAACGGCCTGGCCCGCATCCGTGGCGCCTACACGACACTGAGCAAGAAAGAGCAACGCATCGCTGACTATATCTTGAAACAGCCCGAACGCATCATCCATCATACGATCAACCAAGTCGCCGACGACCTCGACGTCGCCGAGTCGACCGTGTTCCGTTTCTGCCAGCGCGTCGGCTTCAAAGGCTATCAGGCGCTGAAAATCGCGCTCGCCACCGATGTCGTCGCGCCGCTTCAAGACATTCATGAGGATATCTCGAACGGTGATACACCGCATGAGATCGCTGAGAAGATTTTCACCTCGAACGTGAAGACACTCGAGGCGACCCGGCAAATTTTGGACGCGGCCTCGCTCGATAAATCGGTCGCGCTGCTGTTGTCGGCTCGTCGCATCGAGTTTTTCGGGAGCGGGGGCTCGGCCGTCATCGCGCTCGACGCTTACCATAAGTTCGTCCGGAGCGGTCTGTTCGTCACCGCGAACTTGGAGTCGCACATGCAGCTCATGTCGGCGTCCCAACTGACGAAAGATGACGTCGCCGTCCTCATCTCGCACTCGGGTGCCTCGAAAGATACGCTCGACGTGGCGAAAGTGTTGAACGAGCGCAGCGTCCCGACGATTGCGATCACGAATTATGCGAAATCACCGTTGTCGAAGCTGTGCGACGTCGCCCTCTATACGGTGTCGCAAGAGACCGAGTTCCGGTCTGAGGCGCTCGCCTCGCGAATCGCCGAGCTCAGTCTGATCGACGCCTTGTTCACCGTCGTCATGATGCGGCGTGGGGAAGACGGGAGAGAGTCGCTCCAAAAGATGCGGGAAGCCATCTCGCTACGCCGAATCTGACGAAATAGGATTACATTTTGCAAAAAGGTGGAAATTATAAGTCTGAGCGTAACGCGAGGTTTAGAGAGAGAAGGTGGACCGATGAACCATATTGATTTTAAGTCCTCTGACCACTACAACGAGTTCAAGCGATTGGCACGACGGCTCACGGACCCCGGTCAGACGGACCGAGAATATTTTGCCGCGCTGTATGTGATATCAGGGAATCAACAAATTCGTGAGCGATTGCTTCCTTATATGGACCTGGAGGCTGGTACAATCCGTACCTCGACCATCATTGATGACAATACGTTCGACAATCGAGAATTTGTTCTCGCCAAGCTCGTCATTCACTTGTACAACCATAAAGAATGGGTCTTGCCGACCGAGCTGATTTCTCTTCCTGAAGATGACTATAAGCTTGCGATGCAGGCGATGACCCTATGCCGAAACGAGCAGTTTGACGGGGTGACAATCCCGAATGACTGACCGTAGCCTGTCCTGACCGTGGGCAGGTTTTTTTATGCGCAGCATATAGCGTGTGAGCAAACTGAACAGTAAAAAAACCCACGAAGATGCCGATGAAGAAGGTATCTCGTGGGTTTGTCATGTAGAGAGTTCACGTTGTATAATTTTCCATATTTGTAATACAATCAGATAAATACCGTTTAAAATTGATTGTAATTTGATGTCGGATTCGTATGGAAATGAATGAATCCGTTCTTTTTCGCATAGGAGGCACTCGTGGATCGTTGTGTAAACGAAACGGTTAATGTTTTAATCCCGAATGTCTTGTCGAGCTTGCGAAGTTCTTTCATCCGGTCTTTTGACCATTGGTCCTTCGACACGACACGGTAGTTAAACCCCTCCCACATGATGCCATCGACATACGGCGATGTGTGCGTTTGTAGTGTGGCGAAGCCCCAGTTTTGAATCAATGAAAGGGAAGGATGATGCGCTTTGATTGATTTCATGAACGTCCGCATGCCGTTACGTTGTGCTTTTAACGTGGCAGGGTGCGCCGAATGCTCATTGTCAATATTGCCGACGGTGTCCAAAAAAGCACCATCCAAACCTTTCGCCACAATTTGCTTGTTCACTTCACGTCGTAACAGCGAACGGTAGTGGGTCGAGGTCATGTCGACCAAATAAGAATCCCATGTCGCGTAATGGACACGTTTTCCGTTGCGATAAAAGAAGTCAGACTTCTTCATCTGCTTGATGAAATTGACGTTCCAGTTGTCGGCTTCCATCGTGTTGATATACCCATACACCTTTGTCCCATACTTCTGTAACTCTTTGATTTGAGTCGCCGTATAATAAACAGGTTCGATAATGACCATGTCATATTGTTGCATCTTCTTAATCTTGGCCTTGGTCGGCATGTCGTAATAAATTTTATACGACTTGACGTTCGCCAGTGGATTGCTCGATTGGGCGGACGCTTGTTGAGGCGACCATAAAGTCAGCCCGAGGACGAGCGCACAGCAGAGTGACACCCATTTTCTTGTTGACATCATACGCATAAAAACCCTCCTGATTGTAATCAGAGAGCGGTAAGTGCAGACTGGCGATCGGTATCTAAAAAGATCGACGACCCATGTCTTTGCGCCCTTACTTTTCAGTAAGTTTGTCCGTCTCGATATGGTGTATTGTCGAACAATCAATTCGATGTCCTATCTATAAAATACCATGTAAAGGAATGAGTGACACTATGATTTATACCCAGCATCGCACGTCGATTAAATGGATTGAAATGATTGTGACTATTTTACTTATCGGCATATTGGATTATACGTTTAACTTGTCGGTATCTGAATGGGCAATCGACCCGCTTATTTTTTATATTCTTCTCTTTTCATTGCGATATGGGTTGCTCGGTGCGTTCGTCAGTTTCACGTTAACGAGTCTGTATCATTTTTCATTTTTGTTGATGGAAGGCGCAGACCTCCTGTTGTTTCTCTATGACTCGAAAGAGTTGGCTTGGATTCTTCTTCACTTCTTCGTGGCGTTGAGCGCGGGTATTTTCAGTACCTCATATCGCGAGCGTTACCAGTCGTTGCACATTCGCCAAGAAGAAGTCGTCGATGAGAATGCGCAACTGAAGCAGACGGTTCAAAAGCTTCAAGAATCACAAAACGAGATGAGGAAACGTGTGCTCGACTCGACGTATACATTGTCAAAAATCTATGAGGTCGGGCTCCATTTAGATCAAGATGTGACCGGCTTAGTGCGTGACCATTTGATTGGGACGTTCACGCGTGTCTTTAAAGCCCGACAAATTGGTCTGTATCATGTGGACACGTCACGCCGGACACTCCGCCTTCACGTCCGTTCAGGCGATGTCGACCGTCTACCCCAGACGCTGTTCATCGATTCGGACGCAGGGATGTTTCAGCGAATGTTTCAAACGAAACGACCGACGTTGCGTTTGGCAGACGAATTAGAAGGACCGCTTCTTGTCGCACCGGTCTGTTACGACGGTGATGTGAAAGAAGCGCTGGTCGTCCACGAGGTGGACATCCTCCGCCTGCGCAGCCATGAAATGAATATGATGAAACTCGTATTGGACTGGGCGGGGACACGGATTGAGAAAGCGGATGCGCTCGAATGGTTGCTCGTGAGCGATCAACTCGTGGATGGGACACGCATGTTCAGAATGGACGCCTTCGAACAAAAAGTGGCGCAACAAGTGCTTCGCCATGAGCAATACGGACAACCGTATAGTACGGTCAGGCTCTCGGTCGAAGGGGTCGACTTGACGTTGATTGAGATGGAGTTGATTTTAAGGCAGTCCATGCGTGAAATCGATATCATCGGCTATGACGAGGATGAGCAGATCCTTCATTTCCTCCTTCCCGGCACGCCGGTCGAATCCGCGGAGCGGTTCAAAGAGCGGATTGAGCATGTGTTCTATGTGAAAGGGGGGAGACGTTTATGACCGGATGGCTGTTAGTTGCGTTGTTTTTGCTTCATGCCATTCTGTTAGTCGTCGTTTATCGGCTCGTTGTCTTCCCGCGAACGGAAGGCGAGCAACGAGGGATTTGGCTCTCCCTTTTTCTACTCAGTGCCGTCATCCCGATTGTCGGTGAACTGTTCGGGATCGTGGCCTATGGCATCGCACGTCGTTTCGCCTCTTCGAAGACGCTGCTTGACTACGATGAATACATCACCTTTGAAGCGGTCAACCTCGAACGATTGCAACAACAGGCGACAGAAGACCTTGACCTTGTCCCGTTGACAGAAGGCTTGCAAATGGATGGGAAGAAACGAAAGCAGTCCATCACACAACTCATGTCGACACCGTTGTCAAATACGGAAGAATACTTAACCCTCGCTCTTGAGCACGAAGACACCGAAACGGTCCACTACGCGGCAACGGTCAGAAACACGTTATTCGACCGATACGAGTTGCTGTTAAAACAACGCGTGGCGCAAGTGAACGAGGAACGACCGGAGACAATTTACCCTGTCATCGAGACGGGCATGTCGTTTCTAGACAGTGGTTTGTTGGACCAAGATATGCAACATCGAATTGAGTCGCTCGTCATGACATATTTAGATCAGCTCGGTGAGCAGGATGAGACTGATTTGATGTATTTACGGATGAAAGCCCGTCTGTCCTTTCGGTCTGGTGCGTTTGAGACGGGCGTACGACATGCAGAGGCGCTCACGCTACATCATCCTCAGGTAGCTGATGGGTACATCATGTTAATCGAGCATCATATGACGAACGGGGATTGGCCCTCGTTACGTCCGACGCTCGATTGGATGCGTCAGCACCTGAGCATACAAGACGTGCCTGAAGATTATCGCTTTGTCATCCAACAGTTAGAAGGTGTTAAACATGAATAAATCGATTACGACCTATACCGTCTCCTTATTTTCGCTGTTGATCGCTCTGATTGTCGTCGTCCAGTTCATCCGACTCGACTATGGGCACCGACTCATCCCGAAAGAATCACATGATCCAAAATCCTTTACGACGCTCGCGGGAGAAGCGAGCGCGTTAGAAGGAGAACCGGTAAACATTTATATCCATGAGAACGAGGACGAGTTGTCCACTTCCATCTTGACGAACGTGAAGTATGCGCTAGACTATGCGAAATTAGCCTATCAGTCGATTGAGGTGGATGACATCGCGTCGATTGAGCCATCGCCGCAACACGTCCTCATCGTCAGTGGGGAGAACACGGAAGCGTGGCCGTATGAGACGATTCGTTCGTTCGTCGAGCGCGGCGGACGGCTCTACGTCGCGGGTCGCTTCATCGACCAGTCGTGGTCCGACCTCGTCGGCGTCCGTGACTTCGGCGATTTTAAGGACGGGATTAACGGGTTGACGTTCGAACGGGAGCTGTTCCCGGGGTATGTTGACTTGCCGCAAGACTCTGAGTTGTTCATCCATAGTATCGCGGACGTCGACTTAGAAGCCGAGGCCGACGTCTTCATTTCAGCAAAGGATGAGCCGATTTTGTGGAAAGCCCCGTACGGACAAGGAGAGGTCATGTTTTGGAATACGACCTCGTTGACCGACAAGAACTCACGAGGGCTCATCGTGCAGTCGCTGTCCATGATGTTTCCTGCGTTCGTCATGCCGCAGGCCGGCATTAAAGTCGTCCATCTCGACGACTTCCCGGCACCGGTCCCGAACAACTCACATCCGGTCATCACAGAAGAGTACGATTTGTCGATCAAAGAGTTTTTCTCGGAAGTATGGTGGAAGGACATGAAACAAATTGGGGAAGACTTCGATGTCATCTACTCCGGCTTTTTGATCGGGAGTTACAAAGCGACGAATGAAGAGACGGCCGAACAGCTCATCGACAAGGTGCGGGCGCCGATGCTCGAGTATGGCCGTGGGCTCATTCAGACGAATGGAGAAGTCGGATTGCACGGCTTCAACCATCAACCACTCGTCATGGGTGATGAGATCATGGACCCTGAACTCGGTTACACGAGATGGGACAGCCAAGCGGCGATGCGCTCCGCGGTCGACCGTGTTGTCGAGACGTTTGAATATTATTTGCCGAATGAGACGATTCGCAGTTATGTCCCACCCTCGAACATTATTGGCGACTCGGGTCTTCAAGTATTGAATGACAAGTTTCCAAACGGTTTGATTGTCGCTGGGCTGTATAGCGGGGACGCTTCAAAAGGGAGTTATATCCAGGAGTTCGGACCTGACCCGAATTATCCGAATCTCTATGATTTCCCCCGTGTGTCGAGTGGGTATAACGAGACGCCGGATGACTTGTTCGTCATCGTTGACGCCGTCGCCAACTTTGGACTCGTCTCACATTTCATTCATCCGGATGATGTCTTGGATGAGTATCGCTCGAAAGGAAAAGGATGGGGGACGATGAAGGAGTCGTTCGGTGGTTTGTTCGAAACGCTTCAGGGGACGTATCCACACCTGGAGGGATTGACGCAATACGACGCATATCGGAAGTATGAACTGTATCAAGATGCTCAAATCGACGTCGCGTATACGGAAGACGCGATTCAAATTAACGCGCAACAACTGATTGTGCCATCGACCGTGCTCGTTCGACTCGAGTCAGACAAGCATCTTGCCACAGGCTCGTTCGACTTCGGCGACGTGCAAGCGTTCGATGAGAGCGGGACACTATATCAGGTTCAATTGAGAGACACGTCGGTCCGTCTCCCGATTTTGGAGGGTCGCCCATGAAAATAGGAATTGTAGTCGAAGGAAGTTATCCGTATGTCAGTGGAGGCGTCTCGAGCTGGGTTCACATGTTGATGCAACAGATGCCGATGCATGAGTTCGAGATTATCTCGATCATGCCGAATCCGAAGTCAGAGGCGGACTACCGGTATACTTTACCGGAGAATGTCACAGGGGTGACGACACTCGCCCTCAATCAACGATCGAAGCGTAAGCGAAAGACTCCGGCCCTGACGCCGGAAGAGCGCGAACGGATTAAAACGTGGATGACGTTCGGCCACGTCGAGTCCTCCATCTATCCGCTGCTCGAACAAGCCATCGGAACGCCCGAACAATTTTTCTCGAGTCGTCTGTTTTATCAGCTCGTCACGGAGAACTATCAAGAAGAGGGCCAGGCCGGTTCGTTCATTAATTACTTTTGGATGTGGCGCAGCATGTATGCGCCCGTCCTTGATTTGTTGCAGGCGGAGTTGCCCCGCGTCGACGTCGTCCACGCCGCATCGACGGGTTACGCCGGTTTGATTGCGAGCGCGATGAAAGAACGGCAGGAGATTCCGTTCTTCCTCACAGAGCATGGGATCTATTCACGTGAGCGGGAGGAAGAACTGTTACAGGCGTCGTGGATTCCTGCGGAGTTCCGGACGCACTGGATTCAATTTTTCCATCACTTGTCACGTGAGGCTTATCGCAAGGCCGATGAGGTGATCACGTTGTTTGAACGAAACAGTGAGCTACAACGTCAGCTCGGTGCGCCGACCGAGAAGTTGAGCATCATTCCGAATGGGATTGATGTGACCGGACTCTCGGCACTCGGTCACATCGAAGGTGATGACAAGCTCCGAATCGGTGCCATCGTCCGCGTCGTCCCGATCAAGGACGTTAAGACGATGATTTATGCCGCGAAGCTGCTTCAGGACATGCTCGTCCCGTTCGAGTTGACGATTATGGGACCACTCGACGAGGACCGCGAATATGCGGCAGAATGTCAGACGCTCATCCGGCAACTCGAGCTCGAACAACATGTCTTCTTGGTCGGGAAAGTCGATATTCGTCAACACTTGCCACGATTTGATGTCTGTCTGTTGACGAGTATCTCAGAGGGACAACCGCTTGCGGTATTAGAAGGAATGGCAGCAGGCGTCCCTTGGATCGTAACAGACGTCGGGGCGTGCGCGGAGCTCGTGAACGGCCGTCCGGACGAACCGTTCGGACCGGCCGGGTTCGTCGTCCCTCCGGTCAATCCACGCCGGATTGCCGAGCGGTGCGTTTGGTTTTATCAAAACAAGGATGACGCGCGAAGACTCGGGCGAAACGGTCAGCAACGGGTCGAGACCTATTATCGCACCGACCAGTTCATCGAGGCGTATGTCAATCTATATGAAGAAAGGAGCGCGGCTCATGGCGGGTATCGGCTTTAAATTACAACAGTTGTTCCAGGAAGACTATTTCTCTTCACGCATCAAGGCGTACACGTTTGCCGGATTCGTCACCTCCGGGCCGTGGCTGATTGTCATCGTCACGATTGCGCTCATGCAGTGGCTGACGAGTTATCTCTCGATTGCCACACTTGAGGAGCGGACGACGTTCAATTTAATCGTCTCCTACAGCTTCATCTTTTCGCAAGTCGTACTCGGTGTGCAGCAGCTCGTCGTCACACGCTACTTGGCGGACTGTTTTTATGAGAAGCGCTATGAGGACATCTTTCCGGCCTATATCGGAATGATGAAGACGACGGTCGCCATCGCCTCCGTCTTGTTCGCCCTCTTTTTATCGTTCTCCGAGCTCCCGGCATTATTGAACGCGTTAGCCTTCGTCTTGTTCATGACCGTCAACTTGATTTGGGTCCACTTCCTCTTTTTGAGTGCGGCCAAGTTCTATCAGGCGGTGGCGTATAGCTTTGTGGCGGGCGGGGCCGTCGCGGTCGTCGCCATCCTCATGACCGATCAGTGGTTGATGCCGTATTTGACGACGTCCGATATGAAGAGTTTTGCCTTGACCGCGAGTATGACGCTCGGTCTGATCGTCACGTTGTTCGGCTTGTTCATGTCGATGCTCTTGACGTTCCCGAATCGAAGCACAGTGGGGCAGTTCTCGTTTTATCGCTACTTCGACCGCTATCCGGCCCTCTTTTGGACGAGCTTTCTGTACAACATCGGGATTTGGGTCGGGACGTGGATCATTTGGTTCTCCGAAGGGGGGAGTGTCCATCTCGACACGTTCCGCTATCATCCGATTTATGATACGGCCATCTTCTTGTCCTACTTGACGATTATCCCGACGATGACGATTTTCGTCGTCTCCGTCGAGACCCGGTTCTATGAGCGGTATCGCGTGTTTTACGGCTACGTGAACGAAGGCGGGACGTATCAACAGATTCAACGCGCGAAGGCGGCGATGCTGCTCGTTTTACGACAAGAGCTACAGCGCCTCTTCCGAAACCAAGGTCTCGTCTCGCTCCTCTTCATCATGTTCGCCGCAGTGTTGTTCCCCCTTCTCGGGCTATCACCTGAGATTCGGAGCGTCTTTCAAATGACGACCATTGGCGCATTCTCGAACGCGATGGTGCTCGTCCTCACGCTCGTGTTGCTGTATTTTGAGGATCATCGTGGGGCGGCGTATACCTCAGCCCTGTTCATCACACTGAATGCTGGAATGACTGTGTTATTACTGCCGCTTGGCCCAGATAGTTATGGACTTAGCTTTGCCATCGGCTGTACGATTGCCTTCGCGTTCTCTCTGATCCGGTTAATCCGTTACGTGTCTGAGATTGACTATCATACGTTCAGTCGCAGCGAACGATCGCCACGGACGGACACGTTCCGCCGCGTCGGGGAATGGCTCAATGACCGTTCGGCATGATCGCTAAAAAAACCAGCCGTCTTCTCGAAAACGAGAGGGCGGCTGGTTTTTTATGACGATTGGATGAGTGCTTGAAGAGCGGATAACCGCGGTCACCCGTCTTTTACTGTGTCGTCTTCGTCACTTTGAAACTGCGAATGTAAAACTCTTCGAATCGCGCACTGTCCTCCAATAACGTGCGTCCGGTCATTGATAGACGGCGCGTCGGAAAACCGTTCGACCGACTTGGCGTGACGAAATAATCGTCGGGATAGTCGGCCAACGTGGAGCGGACGAATTCGCGCAACAGCGTGTCGTCCTCTTCAATCCATTGCTCCGAAGGGCCATCGAGATTGTCACGCGTGAGCAAGATGCGCGACCCGTCCCGGATGAACGGATTGAAACTGAGCCGTCGTGTCTCGGGTCCTTCAAACGCGTGGAACGCGTGTGTGATCCCTGACAAGGTGACCTCACCGATGACATAGCCGGTCGACCACGCCTTGCCGCATCCGTCCCAAACGGAGAAGATGTGACCAGGATAGACGAGGTCGGCACCACCACGAGGAATGGCTTCATAACGATGATGATGACCGAGGGCGTAATAGCTGAACCCGAGCCGGGCGACGACGGATGCGGGGAATCGTTTCCGGTCACCGTGACTCAGGAAGATGTTTGGATACGGGTCATCTCGCATTGGCGCGTTGGCGATTTCTTCTTTCAAACCGGTCTGATTCGTCTCGCAACTGAGTCCGTATATGCCGGTACCAAGTGTTGGGTCGAAGATATATCCAGGGCGAAGGAACACATGAACGTGCTCAATCTGACTCCAACAAGCCTGGTAGGCAAGACGGTCGACGTCATGATCTCCGAAGACGAGGTAGACGGTCGCACCGAGCTTGGTCCACGTCTGCAAATACGGGATGAAATCTTCCGGATCGCTCACCTCGATGTCCCCAGCGATGAGCACCGCCTTGATGTTTTTATGACGAATGACCTCGGTGAGTTGAGCGAGCTTTTCGGCTTGGATAGCAAAACTTGTGCGTTCGGCCGTGATGGCGTTCCCGGTATGTCTCGCGTGATGCAAATCCGCGATATGGATAAAGCGTGTCATGGATGAGCCTCCTTGAACTCGAGTATCCTAATTTTCCCATGAAGCAATAGACATGTCGATGAGATTAATCTTTCCGCGTGACGGGAACATCTAACTGTCTATATGAAGGAGGGATTCGATGAAAGCGTTATTCTTGAACTGTTCATTGAAAGGCGGGGACACGATCTCGCATACGGAAGGATTGATGAAGGACATCATCCCACACTTTGATCAGCTCGGGGTCGACTCGGAAATCGTCCGTGTCGTCGACTACAACGTCGCGTTCGGCGTGACCGAGGACGAAGGGGACGGGGATGCGTGGCCGCAGATTTTTGAGAAGGTGAAGGCGGCCGACATCCTCATCATCGGGACACCGCTTTGGCTCGGCGAGAAGAGCAGCGTGGCGACGCAAGTCATCGAGCGATTGTACGGCGGTAGCGCCTTGATGAACGAGTCAGGGCAGGCCATCTACTACAACAAAGTCGGCGGTGTCGTCGTGACGGGGAATGAGGACGGGGCGAAGCATGCCTGTGCCTCGATCTTGTATGGCCTGTCGCACATCGGCTTCACCGTTCCGCCGAACGTCGACGCGTATTGGGTCGGTGAGGCCGGACCGGGCGACTCGTATATCGATGCCGGCCGCGATAACGCCTTCACGAAAAAGAACGGACGCGTCATGGCGTATAACCTGTACCATTTCGCGAACATGTTGAAGCAGACGCCGATCCCGGCTGAAGGCAACATGATGGAGTGAAGATAACCACCAATATTGTGGATTGATCGTCTTCGACAAACAAAAGGATTGGCTAAAAAGTATGCGACGTCGCATACTTTTTTTATTGGCTTAAAGGAAATAGAGTGATGGGATTCGATAAAATCATGACCTGTTATGATGGGATATTGAAAATCTTACTGACTATATGTTGAAAAGTAAGATAATTGAACGAATTGGATTATTTATACTGTATAGTGAATGGATTAAATGCAGAATGGGGTGTTGAATGAATGAACATGAAATTATTTCGTTTGTTGTTGTTCACGACTATTTTTTTAGTGGGAACTTCTTTTTTTGGTGACTCTATTAAAGGGGCAACTAATGACAAGGTGTCTCTCGTATCGATGACAGCATCAGGCAAAACGTTCTCTTCTAGCCATGTTAAGACGGACATACTTCTCAAGCTGGATAAATCACCGGAACTGGGAATTTGGGAAGTCGAAGCGGATTTACAGAACGTCGAATCTCCAAAAGAAATAGAAACCGTGTTTGCGTACCCGAACAAGGATGGACTTGAAATTACTGTCGATTTAGAAAGTCCGAACTTTCAAGCGGAAGGGGATTGGATTCTGTCGCGTTTGATTGTTCGAGATGAGGATGGTGGCGAGCATCAGTTAGATCTCTCGCTTGTACCTGACAAAAAAGTATTTACGTTGGCTTTCCCAAAACCGAAATTGGTGAAAACAGAAGGTGTCCCAAAAACCTTAGATATCACTCAATTAAATAAAGTGAAATCTTTCTTCATGACCATTGATTTGAACGGATTGAAGGTGCCAACTGATCCGATGAGTATTATTTTGGAAAACAAACAAGCCAAGGAAGAGTTCTATCTGACGCCTGTCTATCATACGGAGAAAAAACAGTTTGAAGTAGATTTGAGTGATCAGAACTTAGGTGAGTGGAATGCTATCGGGACATGGAGTTTAAAAGAAATTTCGTTCTATGATGACGAGACAAATCATCGTTATGATGTTCAACTGCCAGTCAACTTAAAGCCTGTGTTTCAAGTCACGCCAGACATCACATTGCCTGTCTTTAAAAGTGTAAAAATGGTACATTCCAAGACAAAAGATTCGCAATTAATTGTTCAAGCAGACGATAATAGTGGCTTTTTCAAGGTGAACGCAACATTCAAACACTTACCGAGTGGAATCATTCAAACACTTGAGCCTTGGGAAGGACGTTCGAAAATAGCGAAAATGAATTTGAATCGTCGAGACTTCGGGATGGCTGGTAAATGGGAATTGATTGGTCTTGATGTCATCGATATGTATGACAATGTGCTCACGGTGAAATCGATTCCGAAAGGCTTAACGATGGCGTTTGAGGAGTACGACGTCACTTCAAGAAATTGGGTCGTAGCAAGCGGGACAGTCAACTTAACGAAGCTGTTTGAAGAAGATCGGTATATTGAACGGATCATTGTGCTCGAAGGAGCTACATTGATTGTGAATGCAGACGTAACCTTACCGATTCATGCCTATGGGACGGTCATTATTGAGAAAGGGAAGCGCGTAAAGGAGACGGTATATGCCAAACAGTTCAAATCAGGAACTGGTAAATTAGCCAGTACGGTGTACTCAAAAGGGAACAATGTGATTAAAAAGCGTATTGTGACAAAGACACCATACAACCTGGGGCTTGTCGAACTGAGTAAAGGCATTTCATTAAACGAGGACAAGAAGACGTTCAATCTAAAGGGATTAGCCTTACCGGGCACTAAAGCAATCAAGATTGACGGTAAGACCGTTGCGGTTCAAAGAAATGGAGCGTTTTCGACGAATGGGTTAGTCGCCAAAGGGAAAGTCGTCACCATCGAAGTGACTGACCGCTATGGAAAGAAACATGTATCGAAACATAAAGTGTACGATTATAAGCCGGCGACAGCAAAGTTTAATTTAAAACCCGGAATCTATAAAAAAGGCACCGTCTTGAAAGTCACCGCGACAAAGGATGCGGAAATCATTTATAACGGATTCAAGCCAGGAGATATGTATGCGGTCGTTGGAGGTGCTTATCAGGACGGGATTCCGCTACTTGCGTCTTTGATGTACGAGATACAATTGCTTGACCCGGTTCTTGGTGGAATCCAAGGTCCGAAAAACGAATTCGCTATACTCGATGTGAAGCAGGCTTCGAATATAGAGCAGGCAATCACTGGAGTGACGAAGCCAAAAACAGTCATCACCATCCGTGTAAGCGGTAAAACGTATACTACCACTGCAGATTCGAAAGGGAAGTTTGCAGTCAATGTTTCCTTGAAGCAGGCGAAAGCGTATACCATTCAAGCTGTAAATGGAAAATTGAAGAGTCCACTTTATACAATGGCTATCACCGATAAAATTCCCCCGGCAAAAGCGACAGTGAACGCAGTCACAGCCAAGTCTGGAATTGTTCAAGGAAAAGCCGAACCGAAAGCGACGGTCGTTGTCACTTATGGTAAACAAACGATGCAAACGAAGGTGACGGACAAAGGGACCTATAAACTCACTTTTAAAGGCTTGAAAAAAGGAGCATCTCTATCCGTTCGGGTAAAGGATGCGGCGGGTAACCTGTCTCCGTCTGTGAAGCAGTTGATTAAATGAGGGGGATAAACAAGTGAAGAAACTCATGACTTATGTCATCGCGTTGGTGATTGTGCTCGCCACATTAACTCCAATCGCTTCAACCGTCGAGGCTGCGACGACCACGTTGACGACCTATACAACGAAGACAGCCGTGTATTTACGATCGACCCCTTCCTATAAAGGGAAAAAAATGATCCTCATCCCGAAACAAAAAGCTGTCACTTATCGCTCTAAGAAAGGCACATGGGTAAAAGTCCGCTATGCGAATCGGACGGGCTATGTGAATGAGCAGTCGCTCACCCGTAAAGTTCAAAAAGGTGTGGCATTGAAAGCAACTCCCTATGTGACTCAACGTCAAGTCATTGTCTATTCGCGGGTCGACGCAGATAAAAAACAAGTCTTCACGTTGAAAAAAGGGACCACCGTCACCGTGAACGAACAGTTGGCAGGGTACTATAAAATTCGCTACGGGAGCAAAACCGGATGGGTCGCTACAAAGTACATGAAGAAAGCAACCGTGGTAGCACCGAAACCAATCAAGAAGACACCGTTTTTACCGAAACAAGCCTCGATCAATTATTTGAAGAATTATAAGAGCGCTACTGAGAATCGTTTGTTGTTTACAATCAAATCTGAACACGGGCATCAGTTTGTAAACTCACATCTATTTCAAACGACTGTTCCAATGGATGAATATTTATTTGTCATTGGAGGGTACGATCAATCGAAGTTAAGTTCGCTCATGTTTGTTCGCTCACGTTACGATAAATATCCGACTGGACAAGCAACGGGTGATGAAGCGGTGCACGCAGGATTGGCAGCTTTCTTCGGTGAGGGAACGGAAGAGACGAAAATGTTGCGCAACCTATACGCTCAGCACAAATACTTTGAACAGAATGAAGTCATCCCAATTAAGGTTGGGGGCCAGGAAGGGATTTTATTGCTATGGGAGAAGCGGATTGAGTTTATCTTTGACTATGATGGTGACTTGCCTATCATCACAATCTAAAAAGAGGGAGACGCATCGCGTCCCCCTCTTTTTCATTTCTTCTCCACCGCATGCCCACCGAATTCGTTCCTTAGCGCGGCGACGACTTTTCCGGAGAACGTGTCTTCTTCGAGCGAGCGCTGCCGCATCATGAGCGACATCGCGATGACCGGTGCCGGTACACCATACTCGAGCGCCGTCTCGACCGTCCATTTGCCTTCACCCGACGCATGCATGATCCCTTTAATCTCGTCGAGTTTCGCATCCTTATGGAACGCGCTCTCGGTCAACTCCATCAGCCAAGAGCGGACGACCGAGCCGTGGTTCCAGACACGGGCGACTTGCTCGTGATCATAGTCGAACGGGCTCTTCTCAAGAATCTCGAACCCTTCGGCGATTGCCTGCATCATGCCGTATTCGATGCCGTTATGGATCATCTTCAAGAAATGGCCACTGCCACTCGGTCCGGCGTACAAATAGCCATTATCCGTCGAGACGTCGTGGAACAACTCCTCGATCTTGCCGAACGCCTCCAAATCCCCGCCGATCATCGTACAGGCACCGTGACGCGCCCCTTCCATGCCGCCACTCGTCCCGACGTCAAAGAAGTAGATGAGCTTGTCTTTGAAGTGCTCGGCTCGTCGCATCGATTCTTTATAGTTCGAGTTGCCGCCGTCGATGACGATATCCCCCGGTGACAAGAGTGCGTGCAAGTCGTTCAAAACGTGCTCCGTCACGTCGCCCGCCGGCACCATCACCCAGACGACACGCGGCGTCTTCAGCCCTTCGACGACTTCTTCGAGTGATTGCTTCGTCTCGAATTGGCTCGTCGACACGTTGCCTGGGTCGTAGCCGAGGATACGGTGTCCACCATCCGTCAGATTGAGCGCCAAGTTCAACCCCATCTTTCCAAGTCCGATCATCCCTAATTCCATATCGGTTCACCCCGTTCATTGATTTGGTTTCCTTATAAGGGTTACCCGAAATGGGTGGACTTCAAAAGAGGGGCTGTACCTCATCGATGCGGTAGGCGAGAATCGATCCGACCTTCACTTTCTTGCCGTCACTCAACTCCACATAGTCGTTGAGCGGGCTCGCCTCGTTCAACGTTCTTTCAAACATGAAAGCGGCATCCTGTTTGGACTCCCCATATACCGTAAACACACAAGGTTCTTCTTTCTCTAAAAAACAAGTGACGATGTAGCGCATCTGACGACCCCTCCAACCAATTAATGGATTTATATGTTTATTTTCATCATAGATAAGTCAATTATTACAAAAAACCAACCCTTTGTCTCATCAGGGTGTTTGAATATAAGGAAACATACCTATAAAACATCGGATTCTATAAAAAATTGACATAGTTTTAGATGCATTTTGATTTAGAAATAGGTCTTTATACGTACAAGTCGGGCATGGTCATGATTGAAACTGTCAAATGTGAAGGAGTCACAAAAATACTGAGAAAACACTCAATGATTCGTCAGAAAAGACCGATAGATAACAACGAATGCATACGTTCCCAATTTGCTGTATCAATTTCCCTTTTTTTATAAAAATAACGGTATGAAAGACAGTTACATGCTAAAATAAAAATTGGTATTTTTATAAAAATGGTTGATGAAAGGTGTTAAGTCATGGAAGAGCAAAAGAAGCGAGTGAAAAAACGTCGTAAAAAGAGTTCCCCAGCGAAACGCATCGCAAAAATTGCGGGACTCGTAGTAGGGTTGTTCCTGCTCATCGGAGTCGGGGTAGCTACATATCTATATAATCAAGTCGATTCGACCGTCGAACGGTTGAACGAGTCGACGGGCCTTAGCCCGGAGCGTATGACAACGGAAGCCATCAACGATAAGAAGCCGATCTCGGTCCTTCTTCTCGGCGTCGACCGTCGTGCCGACGAGCAAGGTCGCAGCGACTCGATTATCGTCATGACGCTCAACCCGAACACGGATCAAAGCGCGATGCTCAGCATCCCGCGTGACACGAAGACGGAGATCGTCGGCAAAGAGACGTCTGATAAGATCAACCACGCCTATGCGTTCGGTGGAGCCGAGATGGCACTCGACACGGTCGAGAACTTGCTCGACATCCCGATCGATTACGTGGCCGAAGTTGATATGAAAGGCTTCCAAGACACGGTCGACCTTCTCGGCGGCGTCAACGTGACGAACAACTTGGCGTTCACGTCAGGTGAGCACACGTTCGAACCGGGCGCGCTCACGCTCAACGGTTCAGAGGCGCTCGCGTACACGCGCATGCGCTATGACGATCCGAGCGGAGATTTCGGTCGCCAAGAGCGCCAACGTGACGTCATCACGGCGCTCGTCAATAAAGGCAAAGACGACTTCTCGATCTCGAAGTTCAACAACATGCTCGACGTGCTCGGCAACAACGCAAAGACGAACATGACGTTCAAAGACATCCGGACGCTCTCGAGCGACTATATGGCTGCTTTCAAAAACCAGGACGTCCTTCGCCTCGAAGGAACGGGCGGGAAAGAAAGCGACGGCATCTATTACTGGAACCCGGACGCTGCTTCACTCGAAGACGTGAAGTCGTATCTCGGACAATTGATGGAACAGTGACGCATCGCCTCATCCAAAATCGGATGAGGCGTTTTAATATGTGCGATAATAAGAAGAAAAGGAGTGACCCCGCGTGCTCGACCGCCTGATCCGTCTCGTCATCGACGTTCGCCATCGGTTCAAGGACCATCACATCAACGACTACAGCGCGACGCTCGCGTTCTTTTGGTTTCTCGCCATCTTCCCGACGTTTGTCCTCTTGTTCGCCGTCATGGCGTGGTTCGGGATTGATGACGCCTTGTTAATCGAACAGATCGAGATTCTCATTCCGGGTTCGAGTGTTCGGGACATGCTGTCGATTGTCTATGACGTCAGCGGCAACATCAATGCCGGCCTCGTCTCAATCGGGGCCATCATCGCCGTCTGGTCGGCGTCGAACGGGACGGCCCGCCTCGTCAAGCTGACCGTGTTCGCTTACGGGGAGACGGAAGCCCGGAGCTATGTCGTTCGCCGGTTGATTGGTTTGCTCACGCTCATCGCCTTCAGCGTTGGTGCCGTCATCTTGATCATATTCCATATTTTCGGGCGGGAGTTCGTCGAGCTCATGTATACGTGGTTCCCGCGGCTTGAGGACTTCGACCGACTGGCGACACTCACCCGGTATACGGTGTCGACGATCATCCTCATCTTCGCCTTCTCACTGTTTTATAAAATCGCCCCGCAGCAACGCGTCCGCTTCATCGAGACACTTCCAGGCGCCATTTTCGCCGTCATCTCTTGGCAGATGCTGTCGACAGGCTATAGTGTCTACGTCGACCGGTTCTCGATGTTTGGCGATACTTACGGGACGATCGGCATCGTCATCTTGCTCCAGATCTGGCTCTACTTGACGGCGGCGACGATGTTGCTCGGTGCCGAGATCAATGCGGCCTGGCCCGACCATATGCGGCGAACCCGTTATAAGACGCATTTTCCGTAAAAATTGAAAAGATATGGTTAGCATTTTTTTACAACGTGCTATAATACAACACGTGAAGCGGGAATTATATCCATATCTAACGATTTTGAAAGCAGGTGCACGCATGGCGAGACATAAGAAAAAATCACGCTGGAAAAAGGTGTTGGCGATCACGCTCGGCGTCCTGACGATTTTCCTCGTCGCCGGGGGCTTGCTCGTCTGGTCGATGTACCGGGACGTCAACGAGACGGTGACGAAAGTGAATGACAATCTCGAAATCAGTCCGGAACGGAAACAAGTCGAGACGATTGAACAGAAGGAATCGGTATCGGTGTTACTACTCGGGATTGACCGCCGTGACGGGGAGCAGGGACGGAGTGATTCAATCATCGTCATGACGCTCAACCCGACGACGGACGAAGGCGCGATGCTCAGCATCCCGCGCGATACGAAGACGGAGATCGTCGGCAAAGGTATGAACGATAAAATCAACCATGCCTACGCGTTCGGTGGGGCTGAGATGGCGATGGATTCGGTAGAAGCGCTCTTGGATATTCCGATCGATTACGTCGTCGAGGCGGACATGGAGGCGTTCACCGAGGTCGTCGATGCGCTCGGTGGCATAACGGTGACGAACGACCTCGCCTTCTCCGCGGATGGTTATAACTATCCGATTGGACAGGTCGATTTGAACGGTGCCTCGGCGTTGTCATACGCCCGGATGCGTTATGAAGATCCGAACGGGGACTTCGGTCGCCAAGAGCGGCAACGTGCCGTCGTCGCGGCCATCGTCGAGAAAGGACGTTCCGATTTCTCGGTCGACAAAGTGACGAAGCTGTTAGACGTCGCCGGCAACCGGGCCAAGACGAACATCGAGTTCAATGAGCTCGTGACGTTGTCGACGGACTATATGAAGGCGTTCCGTAACGCCAGTACGCTCCGCATCGAAGGGTCGGGCGATCTGGAATCGGACGGTATCTATTACTGGAATCCGGATTCGGCCTCGCTCGCCAATGTCCAAGCCGAGCTGCAACGCTTGATGAACTAAGTCATTCCTCATGGGATGGCTTTTTTTTTGCGTTTGAAAATCATGGTTCGGTGGGACTGATAAAGAGACACTGAGGAGGGATTATATGCTTTGGGAAACTGTTGAACCGATCATCAATCAATTAGAGGACGATCATACACGGGAGGACTGGCAGGAGCTGTTCACGAAGTGGGACGGTCATCATTGGCACGACGGGGAAGGGGTGAGCGAGAAGACGAGCGTGCTCATGATCGACGCTAACGCCGTCACGACGGACGGGAGTCCCGACTTGGACGCGCTCCATGACCTGTTGAAGGAACACGTCCAGGCGTCAATTAGCGACTTGTATCTCGTCTCACTGTTCCCATATCCGGCCAAGCCGACCGATACGGCCATCAATCCTCGTATCCGGTTATACGAGGACCTCGGGCGCTTCAAGCACGAATTCGAGCTTATGTATGACACCGACCCGAATGTTTATAACGAGCTACAGTTCAATCTGCTCGAGGAGACGGACGCCTTCATCGAGCGGCTCGCCCAAGGCGCGACGAAGTTGCGCGTTCATGTGCAATCGTTCCGCGGTATGCCAGAAGAGAGCATACGACGCGTCATCGAACTTTGGCACGTGGTGCTCCATCACTATAAACCTCACGGCCAGTTGGTTCTTGCCTATGAAGGAGACGTCCAGGCACTCGGCTCATACATCAGCGTCGCCGATGCGATCTGTCACTTCGACCTCGCCTCGCACACGATGCTCGCCTTCGCGCAAGGAGATGCCAAGAAGTTGTCCGACTGGGCGAATCGAATCGAGGCGCCAGGAGAAGGAAAGACGTACTTCAACTTCTTGTCGATTCATGAACGCGACCCGTTCGAGAAGAACTTGATCGAACCGAGCGTCGAGATGATTCTCGCAGCGCACAGTATACTATTCTCGCTCCAAGGCATACCGACCGTTGATTACCGGACGCTGCTCGGTGTCGAGACGCCGGTCGACCATGACGCGCTGATTCAAGAGCTGAAGACGGACCCGTATCGCCTGCAAGTATTCTCCGGCATTATCAGCCAGTTGAACGTCAAACGGACGCACCCGGCGTTCTCGCCTTATGCCGAGCAGCGAATCGATACGTCTGATAAGCGCGTCTTCACGGTCGAACGGAAAGGTGGAGGGGAGACGCTCATGCTGTATACGAACGTCAGCAATGAGCCGGTGACGGTGCAGACGAGCGGGACGAATCTGTTCACGGGTGAGTCGGTTGAGACGATTGAGTTGGATACCTTTGGATTTGCTTGGATCAAACAATAAAAAAACGAGTTCTCTAGACTGACCTAGCTATATGAGACACTAATAAAAACACCTTATTAGGCTGCCACCACACCATATTTTATCGGTGTGAGGTAGCCTAA
>NZ_JACSLZ010000011.1:0-86869 GCF_018618395.1 Exiguobacterium sp. s149 | reverse complement strand
TGACCCCGGAACAATATCGGGGCCATCTGATCGCCGCATAGAAAACGTGGGCTTTTTATTAAACTGTCCATTTTACGGGGCTCAGTTCAGTTGCAATCGAAGGGGTTTTTGTATTAACGGATGACGAGTTCTGTTTCCGTGTCGAAGAAGTGAGCTTTCGTCATATCAAGTGCGAGTGTGACGTCGTCACCCATGTGGATGTTCGAACGTCCATCGATCCGTGCCGTGAACTGGTGGCCACCGAGTTCAGCGTACAAGTACGACTCAGCGCCCATGAGCTCGGCGACGTCGATGTGCGTGCGGAACGTGTGCGTCGTTGGCGAGTCGATGTAGATCGGCTCATCGTGAATTGATTCTGGACGGATTCCGAGCACGAGCTCTTTGCCGACGTAACCGCGGTCACGAAGTCCTTTCATTTTGCCTTCAGGGACATTGATTTCTTCACCGCCGACGAGGAACTTCCCATCAGCCAATTTTCCGCGGAAGAAGTTCATCGAAGGTGATCCGATGAAGCCGGCTACGAAGATGTTGTCCGGGTTTTCGTAAACTTCTTTCGGCGAACCGACTTGTTGGATGATCCCGTCTTTCATGATGACGATCCGAGTCGCGAGTGTCATCGCTTCCGTTTGGTCATGGGTAACGTAAATCGTCGTCGTGTCGAGACGGTTGTGCAATTGGATGATTTCTTTACGCATTTGAACGCGAAGCTTGGCATCCAAGTTTGAGAGCGGCTCATCCATCAAGAAGACTTTGGCATCACGAACGATGGCACGGCCGATGGCAACACGTTGACGCTGACCACCCGAGAGTGCTTTTGGCTTACGTTGAAGGTATTCTTCAAGTCCGAGGATACGGGCCGCATCTTGGACGCGACGGTCGATTTCATCTTTCGGGAACTTGCGAAGTTTCAAACCGAACGCCATGTTGTCATAGACACTCATGTGCGGGTAGAGGGCATAGTTTTGGAAGACCATCGCGATGTCGCGGTCTTTCGGTGCGACATCGTTCATGCGCTTGCCGTCGATGATGAAGTCACCGCTCGAAATTTCTTCGAGTCCCGCAATCATACGAAGCGTCGTCGATTTACCGCAACCAGATGGTCCGACGAAAACGATGAACTCACGGTCCTTGATGTGTAAGTTGAAATCGCTGACTGCCTTCGAGTCGCCACCAGCGTAGATTTTATCGATATGATTCAATTGAATTTCTGCCATGTCGTTAGCCTCCTGAGAATCTGTTCTTGTATAATAGCGCTTACAAGAATGATTATACGATGAAACCGCTTGCATCGTATATGTACACGTTGCACAAAAACGATTACTCAGATTTGTGCAACGTGACAATCAATTGGAGCAGACTGGCATCATAAAAGGTTCGGGCGTCATAACCGGTCGCTTCATAGAGGCGATCGAGCCGATAGTTGAGCGTGTTTCGATGCATGAATAACGCCTTCGCTGTATGCGACACGTTCAATGAGTGGGCGAACAACGCCTCCAATACATCGATTGTCGTCTTATCGAGCGACTCGACGACAGGGGCCGTCAGACGGGGACGTACATCAAAAGTCTCATGGCGTTGTAGTAAATAATGGTATAATAATTGACTAGCAGGGTAAACTTTAGTAGAGAGCTTGGCGAGTGGGAGTAGCGCCTGATGCTGGTGATAAAGTGGCCCTAGGTCACCGAGAGGACGTGCGCTATAGACGACGTGCGCCTCGACGTAACAATCGCTCGCAATCGCCCGCAAGACGTCCTCGAACTCGGTCAGCTCGACGAACTGATCAGTCTCAATGATTTCAACGTGTGACCGGGTCATGAGAACAATCTCTGCTTCAGGCATAAAGTCAGCTAACACGTCTAAAAATTGTTCGAGCGCCTCAGCATCCTGATAATGCAGGACGAGTGACATGAGACGAAACGGCCGGGCGAACCGGTACGTGTCGGTGAGTAGTCGATCCTGCCATTTGGCTTGTCGGGGGTCGAGCCTTGTCAGTAGCGGGGTGGCGGACCATTCGAGCAACTGTCGCTCACGCTCCGTCAGCTCCAGCTTAGGGAGCCCGAAAACTGTGCCGTCCGGGGCTTGATACCAGCGGACGTCACTTGACGCTTCTTCTGACCGATGGACAGCCATTGGGAAAATCGATTTAATTCGTTCAAACGTAGTCAACACAATCACCTCTTCAATAAATGTATCATATTTCAGATCGGAGGCAGACAGTTTGGAGAGTCTAGTCAAAGTATTCATTATGATCGCCATCGGTGCGACAATCGGGGGAGTGACCAACTTCCTCGCCATCAAAATGTTATTCCGGCCCCATCATCCTAAATATATTGGGAAGATGCGCGTCCCATTCACGCCAGGCTTGATCCCGAAACGGCGCGATGAGTTAGCGACGAGTCTCGGTAAGACCGTCGTCAAACACTTGTTGACGCCGGAAGGGATGCGCAAGCGCCTGCTCGATGAACAGGTCGGTGGCCACATCACGTATTACGTCCAAGGCGAGGTACGGACGATGCTACGCTCGGATCAGACGATTCGGTCGCTCATCGAACCACTTTATCCGGATGCCGAGACTCGTGTCTTGGCAGAAGCGGACACGAAGCTCCGCCAAGAGCTCCGGCTCGTCCTCGCGGATGTGAAGACGCGTAAACTGTATGAGATTCTCGGTGAAGACGGCATGGACCGTGTCCGGGGTATCATTCCCGAAATAGTCGATACCTTGCTCGTCAAGTCGGAGGAATATTTCTATTCCGTCGAGGGAGAGGCCCAACTTCGACACATGGTCGACTCGTTCGTCCAGCGTCGGCTTGGATTCATCGCCGGTTTCGTCCAGAACTTGAATTTTGTCGAGATGATTCGACCGGAGATTATCAATATTCTACGTGGCAGCTCGACGCGATCGGGTATGGCGGAAATGATTACACGTGAGTTCGAACGGTTCAGCGAACGGTCGGTCGACACGTTGCTTGACGACCGTCTCGAAGAACGGTTGATTGATGGAGTGACGACAGAAGTCGTCTCGCGCTTGCCGGTCGGGGAGTTGCTCGATCGGACGGTCCACTCGTACACACGGGACATTGAAGACCGCGTCGTCGACGAGCTCGTCCCGGCCGGAGTCCGACTCGTCATCACTCGCTTCACGGATCAAATGGAGACTGTCATGGACCGCCTCAAAATCGACCAAATCGTGCAAGAGCAGGTGAGCTCGCTCGATACATCGTACCTCGAAGAGATTGTTCTCTCGATCTCGAAACGAGAGTTCCGGGCAATAACATGGCTTGGCGCCTTGTTAGGTGGTATGATTGGATTGATTCAAGGGTTGATTGCCATTATTTGAGGGGCACGCCCTAATAGTATTTAGGAGGACGTCACATGTCACAAACAAACTTGTACGATCATGCTTACCAATTGGAAAAAGCACTTCGCGATTCTGAGGAGTTCACAAATCTCTCTTCACTATACGATCGTGTCAATGCGGATGCAGAAGCGAACCAGTTATTCGCTGACTTCCGTGACATCCAAATGACGCTTCAACAGAAGCAGATGCAAGGCGAAGAAATCTCTGAACAAGAGATGATGGACGCACAAACGAAAATGATGGGCGTTCAACAGAACGAATTGATCATGGAGCTCATGCAAGAAGAGCAACGCATGCATCAACTCGTCACAGAAGTGACGAAAATTATCATGAAGCCACTTGAAGAGCTTTACGCTCCGATGGTCAATGATAACGAAGTTCAATAAGACGTAATGCGGATGGCAATCGAGCCATCCGTTTTTTTGTTGCCGAGATTGTCACGCCGGCGATGATAACGCTTACAATATACGTGGTATAGTAAGATTGTAGAATTATTCACAAGGAAGGGTGGACGTAATGGTCACCTTGGTGATTTTAACAATCATGATTATCGGGTTTATTGGAGGCTGGCTCCGAGCCGACTTGGTTGCGCTCATCGGTCTCTTGTTGCTCGTCTTGACGAATCAATTGACGCCGGTTGAAGCAATGGCCGGTTTTTCGAATTCGGTCGTGCTCATGATTGCTGGGCTGTTCATTGTGGGGGCCGGCCTATTTCACACGGGTTTGGCCGAACGGTTAGGTGCTGCGCTTATCCCGTTCGCAAAAGGGAGTGAGGTGCGTCTTTTTCTCGTCTTGATGGTCACGGTGACGTTATTGTCGAGTCTCATGTCGAATACGGGGACGGTCGCCCTATTGATTCCGGTCGTCCTCGCCATGTCGAGACAGATGGGGACGAGTCCTGCCAAACTGTTGATGCCGCTCGCGTTCTTCTCGAGTATCGGCGGGACGATGACACTGATTGGGACGCCGCCGAACCTGGTGGCGGCTGAGACGTTACGGAACACGTCCGCCGGCACGCTCGGTTTTTTCGCGCTCTTACCAATCGGGCTCGTCATGGCAGTCGTCGGCCTATTCTATTTCTATGTCATCGGCAATCGGCTTCTCGGTACGAGCGATGTGCGCGCCGCGGCGATGCCACGCTTGGCGGTGCCGCACGTAAGCCTATTCGCCTTATCCCTTTCGAAAGGGCACCCATTAATCGGGCGGACGCTCCGCGACGTCAACTGGTCACGAGACGGTCTGATCGTCGTCGGCGAACAAGAAAAAAGCGTGACGCACCGCTTCGTCACGGCTCGCGCGGAAACACGTCTGATCGAAGGGAAAGTGTATGTCAGCGGAGCGGAGGCGGATGTCCGGCGGATTGCTGGAAGGGAAGGAGTGGCGGTCGAACAGGTCGACTTGAAGGCCGTCTACGGGAAAGCGGGCGGCGTTGCCGTCTTCACCATCCCGACGGATAGCCCGCTCGTCGGCCGTTGTTTATCGGATAGTCACTTGCGCAACGAATATCGGTTGAACGTGCTTCAAGTCATCCGTCCGAACGAAGAGATTGCCCTCACACGATTGAAAGACGTCCCGCTCGAGCGCGGAGATATGCTCGTCGCGCAAGGGGAGTGGGACGACTTAGAGCGAGCCGGGGACGAGACGGCCTTATTGCTCGCCAATGAGCGGGTAACCGATGTCGCGAACCGGGCTGTGTCGGAGCGTCATCAGCTGGCAGCGGGGCTGATTATGCTCATGATGGTTGCGCTCCTCGTCTTCGAATGGGTCGACCCGACCGTGGCGGTATGGCTCGCGGCGCTGGCGATGGTGCTCACGGGAGCCGTGCGCCACATGGACGTCGCCTATGAATCGATTCAGTGGTCCTCGCTATTATTGATTGCCGCGATGATTCCCGTCGGTCAAGCACTCGACAATGCCGGGATTATGACCTGGCTCGTCACGTGGATCAGCGATTCGTTCGGTCAAGCCGGACCGGTCTGGGTGCTCGTCGCCATTTTCCTCGCGACGATGGGGCTCAGTCAAATCATCTCGAACACGGCGACGGCCGTCTTGTTCGCACCGCTCGCCGTATCGCTCGCCGCGGCGCTTCAAGTGAGTCCGGTCCCGTTCGTCGTTGCCGTCGCGATTGCGGCATCACTCGCATTCATGACCCCGTTCGGTTCACCGACGAACGCGATGGTGTTCGGAATCGGGGGCTACCGTTTCTTCGATTTCGTCAAAGTCGGCTTGCCGCTGCAAGTGGTGACAGCGGTCATCGCGATTTTCACGATTTTACTCATCTTCCCGTTTTGAAGGACATGTGGATCTCTCCGTTGAACATGTAAATAAATGCTAAATGATGAGGTGGAAAGACGATGTGGAAACGAATCGGAATCATTGTATGTGCACTCTTGCTTGCGGCTTGCTCGAATGAGGGCGAGCAATCGACACCGACGCTCGGGGCGGATGCCAAAGTAGCCAAGGCGTATTTAGAGGAGCAAGGCTATGACGTCGTCTCTTATAGAGGGAATAGAACGTCGAGTTTTGAAAAGGAAGATCTGCTTGAGTTGCCTACGGAAAGTACGTGGCAAGTCCAGACGACGCCGCCGGATGACTATATTGGACGTGACATTCGACATGAGTACTTTATCGTCCGCAACCATCCGCTCGATGAAGTCGCAGAACTCGGCCAGACGAACGTCTCGGTCATGATGGTGGACGGCAAAATCATCGGCGGGACGTCATATCCGGATTCGGCCGAGCCGCTTACCGGATCGAGCTATTCACTCGATGGGAGGACGGCGGAAGAGCTGCATCCCGATTACACGGAGTGGCGCAGCGAGTGGGAAGCTAAATATAGCGAATGAACGAAAACGCCTCGGGATTCCCGAGGCGCTTTTGTTATGAGGCCGTGCCTTTCAGTTTTCCTGGCAGTTTACAGCGCTCGAAGTAGATCAGTTGGCCGCGACGTGCGATGCGGGCTCCCTTGTGGAGGTGCCCGGCTTCCTCGAGCAACGTGAGGCCTTTCGTTTTGGCCTCGTCATCGCTTGCCGCGGTAAATGAATCGTTCAAGACGGTCGTGCCGTCGTTCTCGAACGCTGTGATCGTATACTGTTCCATCCGTCTGCCCCCTTTTCTTTCATTGTACTGAATGGTCATTCATTCTTCAAGCGAAGGTTTTGTAAGCTCTTCGAACGTGAGCTGACGTGCCGTCTCTGTACGGGTGATTAAATCGGACACCGTCATCCCGATTAAGCGGACCGGTTCAGTGATCGCCATCTCGTCGAACAGGCGGCGGGCGAGCCGTTTAATCTCGTCGTGGTCGTGCGTCGGATGGTTCAGTTTGATTTGATGGCTCCGGGCCTGGAACTCGCTTGTCTTGATTTTAATCGTCACCGTCTGGCAGCTGAGTTCACGCCGGTCGAGTTGATGGAGCACATCTTCGATTTCCGGGACGACGCGTTCATATACTTCCTCCGGGTCATCGAGGTCGAATGCGAACGTCGTCTCGGAACCGATCGATTTGCGTTCCCGCGTCGGGACGACGGGGCGGAAATCACGGCCATGGGCGAGTTCGTATAGCTGGTTGCCGCGGTCGTAGCCGAAGATGGCCTTAACCTGTTCGGGTTGTGCGCGCTGGAGGTCAGCAATCGTATGGTAGTCGTGTTTGAACAGCGTTTGGGCGGTCACTTTACCGACGCCGTGCATCGTCGTGATGGGGAGCGGGGCGAGGAACGATTTGACATCGGCCGCTTCGACGACCGTCAGTCCGTTCGGTTTGTTGAACCCGGAGGCGATTTTGGCGACGAACTTTGACGGGGCGACTCCGGCCGAGGCCGTCAGCCCCGTCCGGCGCTTGATTTCCCCAAGGATATACCGCGCGATATAAGGGCCGGACGTGCTCATAAGTGTGTTCTCGGTCACGTCCAAATACGCCTCGTCAAGCGAGAGCGGTTCGACGAGCGGTGTGATGGACTTGAAGATGGCCATCACTTGCTGGCTGACTTGCCGATAGACGTGAAACCGCGGTTTGACGAACGTCGCCTGGGGACAGAGAGCGAACGCACGCCGTGATGACATGGCGCTGTGAATCCCGTATTTTCTCGCCTCATACGAACAGGTGGCGACCACCCCACGGCTGTGGGGGGCGCCACCGACGATGACAGGCTTATCACGTAAATCAGGACGGTCCCGTTGTTCGACCGAGGCGTAAAACGCGTCCATATCGACGTGGATAATCAATCGTTCCATGTACATCACCTTTCTGTCTCATCTGCTCCTTTCAGTATACCGAACTTTTGTTCGTTTTTTTAGTCTTTTCACTCACTTCGTTTCTTACGTTGTTTTTCCAATCGTTCTTGGTTCCGAATTTGATTTGGGAACTGTAAGAGCGAACCAATCCAATTCTTTCGTTTCAACCACGCATAGACCAAGCCTGTGAAGAGCATAATCATCATCCAGGCGAACAGATAACCGAGCGGCCACTTCAGTTCAGGCATCTCTTTGAAGTTCATTCCCCAGATGGCACCGAAGGCGACGACCGGGGTCGTCAAAGCCGTGAAGACGGTCAACGCCTTCATAATCTCGTTGCCGCGAAAGTTCGACAGCGTCGAGGCGAGGTCGGTTAACGCGATGACATCGCCTTGATAATGTTCGATTAACGTCAATAGACGGTCGACCCGATACGTGGCAAGGCGATAGGCTTTCAATTCATCTAAGTCGACATCAAGGAACGCCTCACGTCCGGCCATGAGTAACTCACGATATGGGACGACAGTGTCGGACCATCGTTCAATCTCGCTGCGGAGCCCGAAAATCTCATTCATAAATTCGGGCGGGACTTGCCCGCTCATCTCGCGTTGGGTCATCATCAAGCGTTCTTCATACTCATCGATACCGTGGAAATAATAGTCCATCTTTTCAGAGAGCAGGTCATAGAATGCCTCGATTGGCGAGTCATACTGCTTCGCGGCCACTGTCTCGCAATACAGCTCATCGAATCCGATTGTCCATAAAAAGTCCCGGGTCACGAAATAGTGCCCGATTTTTTGTGGTTCGCGTTCGAGTTGTTCGTAGTCGAGCGTGAGCGACCCGTACATATAATCACGTTCGACGATGATTTTTGTGACTTTCGCCGTCGTCAATTGTTCGAGCCAATATGTGTACGCTTCCTCATAGTGATTGTCGACATGTACGATTTCTTCTGGTCGTGTATACCAATTCCAATTCATCTTTCATTCCCCCAATATGCTTCTCTCTGAAGTATTCCCGCTTTTCTTAGAAAGTTGGCATCTGACCTGAACTTTCGTTAAGATGTAGGTACTGACAAGAAGAGAGGTGCTTTTTTTGACGACTACTAAAATCGGTCAGCTCAAAGTGGGCGACACGTTGAACCAATATGTGATGATTAAACAATCGTATCGTGGACTCGCCGGAAACGGCAAACCATATTTGACGCTCATCCTATGCGATGAGAGCGGAGAGATTGAGACGAAAGTATGGGACAGTGCCGATACGGACAAATATGCGACGAAAAAGATTGTCCATGCTTCCGGGGAAGTGATGGACTACCGTGGCCGGACCCAGTTGAAGTTGAAACAAATCTCCATCATCGAAGGTGAGACGGACATCGCGCCATACGTGCGCTCGGCCCCAGTGCCGAAGTCAGAACTCGAGACAGGGATTCGCGGCTATATCGAGGCGATGGAGCACGTGGGGATGAAACAACTCGTGACGGCGCTTGTCGACCGGAACGAGGAAGCTTACTTCACGTATCCGGCAGCGGTGCGCCATCACCATGCGGTCTATTCAGGGCTTGCGTTCCACGTCCTGTCGATGCTGAAGCTGGCTGACACGATGTGCGACCTCTATCCGCAATTGAATCGAGACTTGCTCGTCTCGGGCGTCGTGCTCCACGACTTGGCGAAAGTGATCGAGTTATCGGACGCGATCACACCGGAGTATACGCTCGAAGGCAAGCTGCTCGGTCATTTAGCGCTCATGGCAACTGAAATCGAAGTCGTGGCCCGAGAGCTCGGCACCGACCGTGAAGTCGTGACGTTGCTCCAACACCTCGTCCTCAGCCATCACGGGAAACCGGAATGGGGATCGGCGAACGCGCCGCAGCTCCCGGAAGCCGAGATGCTCTTCTTCATCGACAATATCGATGCCCGGATGAATATGTTCGATAAGGCGTTCGAAGGCGTCGAGCCAGGGACGTTCACAGAACGGGTCATGGCGCTTGACAACCGGGCGTTCTATAAACCGAAGTTATGAAGGCATACAAAAAAGACGTCCCGCGGGACGTCTTTTATTATTACTGCTCTGTCGATTCCTCGGCAGGAGCTTCTTCTGTACCTTCTTTTTCTGCTTTGAGCGCATCTTTCACGGCGTCGAACTGCTTCGATGCTTTCGCATCTTTCACATCGACGTTATATTTCTCGATCAACTCGGCATAGATTTTATTCGCGTCGACAGAAGCGGCTTTTTCAGTCGCTAATTCTTCACGAATACGATCTTTCTCATCTTCGAGTTTAAGGTCTTTTTCTTTACGGTCCATGACTTTGATGACGTGGAAGCCGAATTGTGACTGAACCGGGTCAGAAACTTTGCCAACGACGTCTTCTTGGAACGCATACTCTTCAAATTCAGGGACCATGGCGCCGGCTGAGAAGTAACCGAGGTCGCCACCTTTCTCACCAGAACCTGTGTCTGTCGATTTTTCTTTCGCGACGTCAGCGAAGTCGGCACCGTCATTCAACTCTTTGATGATCGCTTGTGCTTCTTCTTCTGTCTCGACGAGGATGTGGCTCGCCTTGACTTCGACGTTCTCTTTCGCGAACTGTGCTTCGATATCTTCGTCTGTTACTTCGACGAGCTCTGATTTCGCTGCATCGACGAGCATTTGACCGCGGAGCGCTTCTTTGAACTCGTCCGTGCTAGTCATGCCGGCTTGTTGAATCGCTTGCTCAAACTCTTCTTTCGAGTTGAACTGCTCTTCGGTCTTGCTGAACTCTTCATCGACTTTGTCTTGTTCGACTTTGTCGCCATACTCTTTTTCAAGCAATTCGTTCATCGTTTCTTGGAACGCAAGTTGTGGGACCATACTATCGTAGCTCTTGTCTACGATTTCGCCGCGTGTCACTTCGCCGCCTTCAAAAGAAACAACTGTTGAGTTGTCAGAAGCCCCGCCGCTTGTCGCCGCATACGTGCCGCCGACACCGATGAGAAGTGCAATCGCTGACGCGCCGACGAGGGCGCCTGTTGAAAACTTCTTGTTCTGTTTGTTCGGTTCATTCGTCATTCCGTTTGACATATATTCCACCCCTATAAATCTATAAGTTTCTAAATCCGACTATACCACATTTTGTTAATGATAACAGCTGTTCTCTTGCCTGTGTAGTATCATAGCACAGAAACGTGTCGTATAATGATGAAAGAGAATGTGAAATGATGGGGTGGAGAACGTGTCGTTAGAAGAGAAAATCAATCAATTATCGTTTCAAATGGAACTGTTGCTCGGGGCGGTCGATTGGTCGGAGCGGCCCTTTGAACATGAGGTGCTCAAGGCGAATTTGACGAGGCAAGACGTCGTCGCATTTTTCGCGTTGCTGGATGATATCCGAGAACGACAAAACGAGCAAATGCGCTACGGGCTGTCGTCCGTGGAACCTTTGCTCGTTCATTTCGTTGGGATGCTTCATCCTCAGTTAGAGGCCGAGACGATTCTCGCGGCGTGCGTGCGCCAAGGGATGGCGCTAGACGTCACGGAACCGCTGTATCGGCAGGTCAAGCTTCTTTACTGATCTCGTCGTCCTCGGGGCGACGTCCGGCTTCTTCCGTGATCATCTTCGACGTTTCTGCAAAGATGTCCATGAAGTTGTCGCCATACAATCGGCGAACGATCGCGGTGATGTCCGTCAAGTCCGGGAATTTCCCGTACAATTCTTGAAGCGGGAGCGAGGCGCGGAAGACGCCGTTCTCTTCCGGGTCGAACGCATGAATCGTCTCGAGCAAGAGCGCTTCACCTTCAGGCGTCAATTGGACGTACGTATTTCGTTTGTCCGTTTCCTTTTTCGAGAACGTGAGCAAACCGCGGTCTTCTAACTTCTTCGAGAAGTTGAACGCCGTCGATACGTGCATGACCCCATATTTGGCGATCTCTGAGATCGAGGCGCCGCCGAGGGCGTGAGCAATCCATAAAATATGGTGCTCGTTTATGTTCAAGTCGAACGGTTTAATCCAATTTTGCCAGTCTTTCTCGACCGTCTTCCACAGTGCCTTACTAAGCTGAATGATTTTATGACTATAGAGCATGGCCTCAGGGCCAGTGAATTCTTTTTCGTGTTCCATGTCGATCCATCCTTTCCGATACAATGTGACTAAAACGACGGGCGATGACGACAGACCGGTCAGTTGGCCTTTTCCGCTTTCGCTTCGGTCGCATCTGACTGTACGTTCGAAAGCTCGTTTAGGTTTCCTTGGATCCGCTCGATTGAAGGCTGAATGTCTTGTTGATAGCGTTCGACTTCGGCTTTTACTTGATCTGTCAATTCTTTACCTTGTAACTTACCTGCCGCCGCAACTTGCGACGCATCTTTAGCGACTTTTTGGAATTGTTCTTTCAACGTAGTGATTGTAGACGCTCGGTGTTGATTGGCCGCCGCGTCATTCGCCGTTCCACGGGCGAGTTTTTTCACGGTCACAGCTCCTAGAAACGCTACGACAAAGCCGAAAGCAACCCAATCGCGACGATTGTGATTCGACAATACATTCCCCTCCTCGAGCACGCTGATACTAGAATACATTCTTTTCATATTATTTTACCAAAAAAGAGAGATTAAAAACCTATATCTTAAATAAAATTTTTCAGAACATTCAATTTTGACCGAAAAATCATTTTATTTTAAACTATGGGTAAAGGAAGGTGACCTCCAGTGAATATGCAAAAGCGTTGGGTTGATGACATGTTAGACCTGTATAACGCGGCCAAGCGACTGGGAGATGACCCTTGGGCACAGACAATAATGGAAGCACTCGAGGCGGGATATGAAGCGTCGGAACAGAACGAACAGACGCGGAAACAAACTTTGCTTGAAAAGCGACTTATTGAAATAGACGCCCGTCTAAATTTGTTAAGAAAAGAATTCGAACAAGCGGAATCTGTCAAATCGCGGCAACAGTTATACGAGCAGGCGATTAAATTACAAGTCGAGCGTGCCCAAATCGAAGAGGAGCGGAAGCGCCATCTCGATTCAATCAACTCGTCATGAGGCGCGAGACAAAAATGGACCGGTCGCACATTGGGCGATCGGTCCATTTATTTGTTACAGGTTTGCTTTAATACCGGCAGCGATTGCCTGCATGTCGTCAGATGAGTACGCGTCTTGATGCGTTTCCCATTTGGCGCCAAATCCGTCCGTCTCCCCGTAGCGCGGCAAGAGGTGGATGTGGAAGTGATAGACGGTCTGCCCGGCAATCGCTTCGGCGTTAGACAACACGTTCATCCCGATCGCGCCTGTTTCACGCTGAATCGCGTTCGCGACGGCAGGGACGGCTTGGAAGACGTCACGGGCCACATCGGTCGGCAATTCATAGATGTTACGGGCGTGGTGTTTCGGAATGACGAGCGTATGTCCTTTCGTGACTTGAGAGATATCGAGGAACGCGACGACGGCGTCATCCTCGTATACCTTATACGACGGGATGTCGTTGTTAACGATTTTACAAAAGATACAGTTGTCCTCAGTGTGCATGCTGACTCCTCCATTCATGAATGACTAATCCATCTCATCATAACATGGAAATTCGGGCGGAAGAACGATTGTCCGGACAGACGATGCCCCTTACACTGAAACCAATAGCAAGTAGAGAGAGGAAGAAAACGGATGGCGTATGTACGATCGAAGAAACCGTCACGGCGAAGAAATATCTATCTCGGGCTGCTCGTGACGCTCGGTGTCGGCCTCGCGGTCGGTGCGTTCTATCAATGGGAATATAAACCGGCTGCTGCCAACGACAAGATTCACGTCCGCTTCAAGGACGCACTGTTGACCGAAGACGTCAGCTTCTTCCAGGAAAACGTCGAATATGAAGCGGAACCGCTCACGCGAGCCGAAGCGCTCCGTTTCATGGAGTGGTTGAATGAAGAGAAGTCGATCCGTGGTGAGGCCATCTCGGAAGTGGCGCAGGACAGGTCGGACCGGGCACAAGGCATAGAGACGGACGGATTGTTCCGGCTCGTCGATACGGGCGAAGGGCGGTTCGGCTTTGCGGATTATCGGATTGAGTTGTTGCCGAAGACGTTGCGTGCTTTGGCAGACGTTCCACTGACGAATATTTGGATAGATGGGGTGCAGGCGGGACGGATTGATGAGGCAGGCACAGCAGTTGAGGTGGTTCGCATGCCGGGCCGTTACGACGTCAAAGCCGTCGCCGTCGTCGATGGGGAAACAGTGACCGAAACCGAGGCCGTGACATTGACGGAAGATGCGCAACTGGCGTTTGGGTTATTGCCGGACCAGGACGAGACGGTGGCCGGACAATTCGACCTCGAACGAGCCGAATTGATTGAAATCGAGGTCGAGGCGCAAACCGGTCATTCGATTGAGATGCTTGAGGCGCTCATGAACAAACGGGAACAGAAAGTCGTCGACGAGATTGGTGAACCGATGGAACGGGGCGACGTCTGGCGCTATGATGGGATGGAACTCCGGTTTGTCGACGGCCGGGTCGATCGCATTGATATCGATTTACAGAAACGGCCCGACGACCTGCTCGCGCTCTTGGGCGAACCGAATGAAAAAGTCGACACGGACCTCGGCCTCGAATGGCGCTACGACCGAACGTTGCTCGAGTCGATTTTCACGTTCTTGCGCTTACAGAGCGAGAAACGGTTCATCGAGCGGGATGAAGCCATCTATCTCATTTTGACATGACAAAAAAAGGGACCCTCGGCGAGGGTCCCTTTTACGTGAGCCGTAGATTAACGTTTACGGTTCATTGATTTCATAACGAACGATACGATCAAGATTAAGATAATCGCACCAAGAAGTGCTGGGATAATCGCGATGCCGCCAACTGCAGGACCGAAGTCTCCGAAGATGAGGCCACCGAGCCAAGCACCGATGATACCAGCAATGATGTTCCCGATGACGCCACCTGGTACATCCTTACCTAAAATAAGACCTGCTAACCAACCGATAATACCCCCAACGATTAAAGTGATAATCCAACCCATAAAAACATTCTCCTTTCTGTTTTGTCCATTGTTCTCACTAACAATTTTATGGAACAATGGAAGTACTGAATAAGTTTTAAAATGCCTTACAGTTCAGATTATTCCCATGTGACAGCTTTTAAAACATATATCACAAAAAAAAGTTGAAAATGAGGGGTGGAGTTTTCATGTTGCACGTCGACCACTTGAATGGCGGTTATATAGGTAAACAAGTGTTACACGATATTTCGTTTGATGTAAAAAAAGGTGAACTCGTCGGGCTGATAGGGCTAAACGGAGCCGGAAAATCGACAACAATCAAACATATTTTAGGATTGCTTGATCCGATTTCAGGATCGGTCGAAGTCGATAGTCAAACACTCAGCTCGTCAGAAAAGAATTATCGTAAGAAAATTAGTTATATACCCGAGACCCCTATCTTGTACGACACGCTGACGTTGCGTGAACATTTGACGTTGATCGGGAAAGCGTATGACATCGACGTGGCGGATTTGACGACCCGGACCGAGCGATTGGCACGAGATATGCGGATGGAGAAGCAACTGGACTGGTTCCCGTCCGTCTTCTCGAAAGGGATGCGCCAAAAAGCGATGATTCTCTGTGCGCTCGTGACGAAGTCACCGCTCCTCATCGTCGATGAACCGTTCGTCGGACTCGATCCGCTTGCGATTCGCCAACTGTTGCGATTGTTTGACGAGTATAAGGAAGACTGCGCCATCTTGATGTCGACGCACATCTTAGAGACGGCCGAGCGCCACTGCGACCGTTTCGTCTTCTTGCACCAAGGATCGGTCATCGCGACCGGGACGGCCGCGCAACTTCGTGACACATACGGTCTGCGTCCGGACGCCACGCTCGATGACATCTATGTCGAGGCGATTGAGACCGAGGAGCGGAAACGATGAACGTATTCAAACAACGATTTGGCGTCTGGATGGAAGACGTCGTGAAATACAGCCGCTACGTCGCGAACGGCGGCTTGTTATTCACGCTTTATTTCACGCTCATCTACGGGGCGTTCGTGTATAACCAATTTTTGACGGATTTGGACCCGGTTTTTCCGAGTGAATGGATCGTGGCGCTGATTTGGTTGCTGCTTCCGCTCGGTCATCGTCCCCGGACGTTGATTCAAGAAGCAGATCAAGTCTTCTTATTGCCACGACTCGGTGAGATTCAAGCGTTCATGACAGGCGTTCGCGCATTCAATGTCGTCTTCGCCACCGTCCGTGCCCTCCTCGTCATGCTCGTCGTGTTGCCGCTACTCGTCCGGACACAAACGCTCACGTCGGTCGAAGTCGGGGCCATCCTCGCGACGAGTGTGCTCCTTTCAGCCGCGGGTCGTCTCGCCAAGTTGGAGGGTATTAAATACGTCGTCTTGCCGAGCGCACTCGCCAGCGGCTTCCTCATGCAGTTCAGTGTGCCGTTGTTGACGCCAGTGCCCGCACTCGTCCCGTTTGTCCTGCTCCACGTGCGACGGAATCGGCGCATCCCGCTGCTTGACTGGCTCACGCTCGAAGAAAAGAGCAAAGCCCAGTTCAACCGGGTCGTCAGTTGGTTCGTCGATGTGCCGGCGATGCGGGAAGATGTGAGGGAGCGGTCGTTCATCGTCAGTCTGCTCGAGCGGTCTGTGTTGAAACGGGCTGATGCCGCCCGTTACGTGTACGGGCTCCGGGTCATGCGCTCGAACGATTCGCTCGACCTCGTGTTGCGTCTTTCCGCCGTCGCGCTCGTCGTCATGTGGCTCTCGGGCGGATGGTATGTCGGGTTGGTCGTCCCGCTCTTCGTCGGGTTGACGGCGCTCCAACTCGTCCCATTATTTAAACGGCTCGACACGGTATCGATGGCGTCGTGGTTACCGATTACACGTACCGAAAGGCTCGTCGCCTATAAATGGTGGGCGACGCGGTTATTGTTCGCGCAACTGCTCGCCCTCGGTGTTGCCTCGCTCTTGTTCGGGGCGACGTGGGACGCGCTCGTCGGTCTCGGCCTCGCGTATTTGGTCGTCCGATATTACTTGAGTCGATTGACATGAAACAGGGACACCCGGATTGGGTGTCCCTGACTGTTGTCGTTATTTCTTAGGTGACATGACCGATACGCTCGACCCGAGAATTTTCGGAAGACGTGCCGGTGCTTCTGGTTCTGTCTCGACTTCACCGTAAGCAGATACACCGTGCTCGGCGATGTCGAGGCCGATATCTTCTTGTTCTTCTGTGACACGAAGACCGATTGTGACGTCGAGGAGTTTTAAGAAGGCGTAGCTACCGCCACCGGCGATGACCATCGCGATCAAGACACCGAGTGCTTGGACACCGAGTTGAGTCAAGCCGCCGCCGTAGAAAAGGCCGGCCGAACCGATGCCTGTGATCTCGACCAAGCGAGGCGAGGCGAAGAATCCGAGCGCGAGCGTCCCGATGATACCGGCAACACCGTGCACTGAGAAGGCGCAGAGCGGATCGTCAATATATTTCGCCATAAGGATGCTCGTACCATACGTGGCGATCGAAGCGAGGGCACCGATGACGATGGCGGCCCAAGGTTCGACGAAGGCGCAAGCAGCGGTGATGGCGACGAGTGCCCCGAGGACACCGTTGACGATTGTCGGGATGTCCGCCGTTTTCTTGTGAATCATGACGATGGCGAGCGCACCGAGCGCACCTGCAGCCGTGGCGAGCATCGTCGTAAGAGCGACGTAACCGAAGAATCCGTCCGCGACCGACATCGTCGACCCGGCATTGAAACCGAACCAGCAGAGCCAGAGCACGAGTCCACCGACGACCGTCAAGACGTGGTTATGACCGGCGAGTGATTCCGTTTTACGACGTGGTTTCAAGATGATGGTGGCCATAAGGGCAGCCATTCCGCCTTGAAGGTGGACGACAGCCGAACCGGCGAAGTCTTGCATGCCCATCGTCCCGAGAAGTCCACCAGCCCATACCGAGCGGGCGACGATTGGATACAGGATGGCGACGAAGAAGACGCCGAACAAGACGTAAGCAGACAATTTAGCCCGCTCTGCGAAACCGCCCCAGGCGATGGCGAGCGCGACAGCGACGAATGACAACTGGAACAAGAATTTGATGTCGATCGAGACGTTGGCCCAATCGAGGCTCGTGAACGATCCGTTCATGAAGAATCCTTCTGTCCCGAACCAACGGGTCCCGTCCCCGAATGAGAGGCCGAAGCCGACAGCCCAAAAGGCGAGTGCCGCCACAGAGAGGCTGATGATTTGTTTGACTGCGACGTGCCCGGCGTTTTTAGCCCGGAGCGTCCCCGTCTCGAGCAACCCAAATCCAAGTTGCATCGTCAAGACGAGCAAGGCGGCGATGAGTACGAACAGCGTGTCCATATAATATAAGATGTCTTCCATGTTGCGATTCCTCCTTTTTAACGATTGATGATTCAAAAGTTGTTTTCAGTGTAAGGCGAAAAATTCGACTTGGATTGCAAATTGTCAGATTATCTGACATAGTTTTTTTATGAGGGAGGAGGGCGAGAGATGGACTATAAGTCGAAGAAAGTGATTGGAATGGGCGTCATCACTGAACTGACGGGACTTTCGGAGCGACAAGTCCGCTATTATGAGTCAAAAGGGCTCGTCTTTCCAGAACGGACCAAAGGCGGTTCACGTAAATATTCTTTCCATGATGTGGAACGATTGATTGATGTGGCCTCGAAGCTCGAAGATGGTTGGCGGATTCAAGACATCAAAGATCGCGAGAAGCGCTTGTCGACGAAACAGCGTGACGATTTGATTCGTGGTCAGCTTAATTCGGCCTTCCGCACGTATCCGCCAAAGAAATGACACAAAGAAAACATAATGAAAATGCTTCACATTAGCATTATTCTAATTAATTTCTGTATAATGTTTTTGAGTTCACATACCTATAGAAGAAGAGTGTAGGAGAATTATAGAGGGGAATGACGCGACGTATGAACGATACTATTTTGAAGGCGTTTAAAGGAGAGGCGACAGACTATGTGCCCGTTTGGTACATGCGCCAAGCCGGACGCTACCAACCAGAATATCGTGAGATCAAAAAAACGAGGACATTATTCGAAATCACTCATGATGCCGAATTGTGTGCCTACGTGACAGAGCTCCCGGTAAAACAACTAGGAGTCGACGCGGCCATTCTGTATAAAGATATTATGACGCCACTTCCGTCGATGGGCGTGGATGTGGAAATCAAGAGCGGCATCGGTCCGGTCATTGATAACCCGTACCGGACGATGGAAGACGTGGAACGCTTAAAACCGCTCAACACGGACGACATCTCGTACGTGTTCGAGACGATTCGTTTGCTTCGGGAACGTTTGGAAGTACCGCTCATCGGGTTCTCGGGTGCACCGTTCACACTCGCGAGTTATATGATTGAAGGCGGTCCATCGAAGAGTTACCATCGGACGAAAGCGCTCATGTACGCAGAGCCGGACGTATGGAACGCACTTATGGAGAAGCTTGGCGACATGGTCATCACGTATGCGACGGCGCAGGCGGAGGCCGGCATTCAAGCGTTCCAGTTGTTCGACTCATGGGTCGGGACGCTCAGCCGCAAAGATTATGTTCGTTATATCAAACCAACGACAGAACGGATCTTCACCGAGTTGCGCAAGCTCGACATCCCGCTCATCATGCACGGTGTCGGAGCGAGCCATCTCGTCGAAGAGTGGCAAGACCAGCCGCTCGACGTCGTCGGACTCGACTGGCGCCTGTCGATTCAAGAAGCGCGCGACCGCGGTATCACGAAAGCGGTCCAAGGTAACCTTGACCCGTCATTCTTGCTAGCTCCGTGGCCGATCATCGAAGCGAAAGTGAAAGAAATCCTCGATGAGGGGATGAAACAACCTGGATACGTCTTCAACTTGGGACATGGGGTGTTCCCGGAAGTCGATCCGTCTGTGCTCGTCAAATTGACAGCATTTATCCATGACTACTCACGTGAAAAAATGGGAGGCAAATCATTATGAAAACCGTCGGATTACTCGTAATGGCTTATGGGACACCGTACAAACCTGAAGATATCGAGCGCTACTATACGCACATTCGTTATGGTCGCAAGCCTTCACCGGAAGCACTCCAAGACTTGACGGAGCGCTATGAGGCCATCGGTGGCGTGTCGCCGCTCGCGAAAATCACGATCGATCAAGCGGAGACGCTCCGTGACATCTTGAACGAGCGCCACGTGGGCGAAATCGACTTCAAGCTCTATATCGGGCTCAAGCACATCGAACCGTTCGTAGAAGACGCGGTCGCGCAAATGGCGAACGACGGCATCAAAGAAGCGGTCTCGGTCGTATTGGCCCCGCACTACTCGTCATACAGCGTCAAGTCGTACAACGGACGGGCGCATGAAGAAGCCGCGAAATACGGCATCGAGATCCGTTCGGTCGAATCGTGGTACGATGAGCCGAAATTCATCAATTGGTGGGCGGAAGCCATCAAAACGACGTTCGCGAACTTGCCGGTGCCGGCCGAGAAGGCTTGCTTGATCGTTTCGGCGCACAGTCTCCCAGAGAAGATTTTGGCAGGTGGCGACCCGTACCCGGATCAATTGAAAGAGACGGCTGACAAAATCGCTCAAGCGGCGGGCGTACCGAACTATGAGGTCGGTTGGCAGTCGGAAGGCAACACGCCTGACCCGTGGATCGGGCCGGACGTCCAAGATTTGACGGCTGAACTTTATGAAAAGCATGGCTATGAAGCGTTCGTTTACACGCCGGTCGGATTTGTCGCGGATCACCTCGAGGTGCTCTTCGATAACGACGTGGAATGTAAAGTCGTCTGTGACCGCCTCGGCGTTCACTACGCGCGTCCTAACATGCCAAACGCGGAGCGGAGCTTCATTGAAGCCATCGCCGATCGCATGGAAAGCGTGATTGTACATCATGCGTAATGTAACGATTGTCGGTGGTGGGATCACAGGTCTCACCGCCGCTTTTTATGCCGAGCGTTATTTACCGAACGACGTCACGATCAAGCTCGTCGAGACGAGCGGACGGTTAGGCGGGAAAATCGATACGTTTGAAACGGGAGAATTTGCGGTCGAACGAGGTCCCGACTCGTACGTCTTCCGCAAGACAGCGATGACGGACTTGATTCATGACGTCGGTCTCGGCGATGAAATCGTCCGGAACGGGGTCGGGCAAGCGTACGTGCTCCATCATGACGGGCTGCATCCGATTCCGAAACAGACGGTCATGGGCATCCCGCTCGACGTCGATGCGTTCAAGGACACGACACTCTTATCGGACGAAGAACATGCCGCGCTCCGGGCGATGCTCTTATCGCCACCGGACGTCGAAGCACCGGAAACGGACGTCTCCCTTGGTTTGTACTTGCGTGAACGTGTCGGGGACCCGATCGTCGACCGGCTGATCGAACCGCTTCTTTCCGGGATTTACGCGGGAGACATCGATCAGATGAGCGCTTTGTCGACGTTCCCTCAGTTTATCGAAGGCGAGAAGAAACATGGGAACTTGTATGAAGGGATGCGACACTTGCGTCCTGAACAACGGGTCGCGGAAGTCGGCGCCAAGAAAGTTGGACAGTTCGCTTCACTCAAGCGAGGCTTGAAGTCGCTCACTGATCGTCTTGCCGAGCGACTAGAGCGCACCGAGATCATCTTGAACTGTTCGGTCGAACAAGTCGAGGAGATTGAAGGCGGCTATCGCCTGCTGACGAATCGAGGCGATATCGAGTCCGACCACCTCATCTTGACGGTCCCGCCTCGGCTCATCCGTCAGTTCTTACCGAAAGTCGACAGTAATTTTCTCGCGGATATGAAACCGCACGCGACGGCGACGTGTTCGCTCGTATTCAAAGAAGACGATATCGAGTTGCCGTTCATCGGGACGGGCTTCGTCACGAGCCAAGAGGCGGATGTGACGATTACGGCGTGCACGTTCATCGACCAAAAATGGCCGCATGCCGTGCCGGAAGGGTATCACGTCCTGCGCGTCTTTCTCGGACGTCCGGGCGCCGATGAGATCGTCGATGCGTCAGATGAGGAGATTGTCGCGACGGCGTTACGTGACCTTGGAGGCTTGATGACGATTAAAGCAGCACCACTCGAGACGGTCGTCAGCCGGCTTCGGGACGGGTTGCCACCTTACGCCGTCTTCCATTCCGATCGGGTCCGCGCGTTGCGCGCCGAGATGGGCCGCGTCTATCCAGGGATCTTGCTCGCAGGCATCGCCTATGACGGAATCGGCATGCCAGACTGCATCAAGAGCGTCCATGAACAAATCAAAGCGCTCGCAGAAGAAGGTTAAAGATTCATGAAGGGAGGTGTCGGATTATTCCGATGGCCTCTCTTTTTGTTATAGTTATAAGCGAAACAGAAAAAGAGGAGTGGATGTTGATGACAACGTACAAATTGTTCGTATCCGATATGGATGGCACGATTCTGCACAACCACACGAAAATTGCACCTGAGACGGCAGAAATCGTCCGTGCGGCAGAAGCACAAGGGATTCGCTTTGCGATTGCGACGGGACGCAATTACTTCAACGCGAAAGAGATTCTCGACGAGGTGGGCCTCACGTGCCCGATCGTCTCTTCGAACGGCGGTCGCGTGCTGACGGAAACGGGTGAAGTGCTACATGAAATCGATTTGACGACAGAAGAGGCGCTCGAGGTCGTGTCGGTGTTGCATCAAGACCACAAATATTCGGACGTCTTCTATGAAATGTATTCAGAGGCGGGCCTCGTCGCGAGCCGACTCGATTTGATCGATGCGACGATGGAGAACTTGAAGCAGAACGGCGATGAGCGGTCGCTCGAGATGTATGAGTTCTTCCAAAAACGTTATTACGTCAACGAGGACGTCCGTCTCGTCGAAGACATCGAGGATTTCATCAAGAATGAGGCCGGACGCGTCTATAAATTCATCGCCTTTTCGAGTCATTTCGAGAAGATGTCCTCACTATGGACGGAAATCGATGAGCGCGTGGAAGGCGTTTACGTCACGTCTTCAGGCAATGACAATATCGAAGTCATGGCGAACGGGGCTGATAAAGGGCACGGCGTCAAAAAATTGGCCGAGCATTTCGGCGTCGATTTATCGGAAGTCGTCGTCATCGGGGACAACTTGAACGATGTCCCGATGTTTGAGGTGGCCGGTAAAGCGATTGCGATGGGCAATAGTCACGAAGACTTGATTGCCATTAGCCACCACGTCACAGAGCGTCATGACGAATACGGCGTCGCGAACGCATTGAAGCGCGTCATGAACGGGGAATGGAAGTAAACAAGTTGTAGCGCCGGGCCGCCGTCTCGTATAATACAATTAACGATTATCCTTAGGAGGAACCTACTGTGAAATTTATTTTCAACCCGGATATCCGGGACCCGAAACTCAACTTGGCGATCGAGGAGTATATCCTCAAACATTTGAACGTCGAGCATGAGGATTATTTCTTGTTCTATATTAACGGCCCGTCGATCATCATCGGCAAGAACCAGAACACATCAGAAGAAGTTAACTTGAAGTATATCGAAGAGAACGGGATTGACGTCGTCCGTCGTTTGTCAGGCGGCGGTGCTGTCTATCATGATGAGGGCAACTTGAACTTCAGCTTCATCACAAAAGATGACGGCAACTCGTTCAACAACTATAAGAAGTTCACGCAACCGATTGTCGACGCCTTGAAGCAACTCGGCGTCGAGGCAGAGTTGACGGGACGTAACGATATCCAAGTCGGCGAACGGAAAATCAGCGGGAACGCCCAGTTCACGACGCGCGGCCGTATGTTCAGCCACGGAACACTCATGTTCAACTCGAACATCGAGGAAGTCGTCAACTCGCTCAACGTCTCGGAAGAGAAGATGCGTTCAAAAGGCATCAAGTCGGTCCGTAGCCGTGTCGCCAACATCACGGAGTTCTTAGAAGAAGAGATGGCGATGGAGCACTTTGTCGAGGCGCTACTCCATTCGATTTATGACGGACAGGAACCAGAACGTTACGTGCTTCGCGATGAGGACTGGGAAATCGTTCAGGATATCTCGAAAGAGCGCTATGCGAACTGGGACTGGAACTTCGGGAAATCGCCGAAGTTTGATGTCGAGTCGAAACGTCGATTCCCGATTGGTACGATCGACGTCCGCTTGAACGTCAACAAGGGTACAATCACGGAAGCGAAAATCTATGGGGACTTCTTCGGTGTCGGGGATATCCATGACGTCGAACAAGCCCTCGTCGGAACGCGGTTCGAACGCGGCGCGATTCGGGAACAATTGTCACAGCTTGACGTCAAACATTACTTCGGCAACGTCGAGCTCGAAGAACTCGTCGATCTCATTAGCTGAAGCGGGTTTTCATGCAGAAGGGCCTCCCTACAGAGGTCTTTCTTTTTGGCGTTTTCGTGACAGGTTGTCTGGACCGTTGCGTGTCGTTCCGGCGAGGCGTATCATAATCAGTGCAAGCGCTTTCGTGAGATGGAGTCAACCAATGGGAGGAAACGATATGTATCGATTTATCACTGAATGGATGGACACGAATTTGATGTGGGTGACGGAGCAACCGACATTTGATCTCGCCGTCCAAGCGATTGGACTTGAACTCGAAGGTCGAGGTATCGTCAATGACACGTTCGCGCGCGTCGTGACGGAGCAAGAGCGGACGATCCCGTCGGGCGTTACCGATGTCGCCGTACCGGTCGCTGTCGTCGATGTACCGCTTCACGTCGCAAAACAAGACGGCATCACCTTGTTGCATCTCAATCAACCGTTTGCGATGCAGACGATTGCGGGAGAGAGTATTCGGGCCGAAGCGATTTTCTTCATCACGGCGACGACGGAAGCGAAACAGTCGGCGCTCCATAAGTTGATGGACGACTTGCTCATGGACGATGAGACGTTACAGGCGCTCGTGCACGTACAGAGCCGGACCGGATTGTATCATTTGCAGACGATGGACTTGAAAGCGTTTTCTTATTGAGGCGTTTCATGTACAATGAAGATAACTGAAAAAGAGCGCGGCTGCCGTGCTCTTTTTTACGGCTCAAAAGTGAATAGTCATTCATTTTCAAAGGGGGATTATCATGGCAAACTTAGTCACGGCACTACAAGGCGTGGTGGCCGCGCATCCGAACAAGGCGGCCTACGTGTTTGGGGAAGACACGGTCAGCTACGGACAGTTCTATGGACAAGTCGAGGCGATGGCGGCGACGCTCGAGCAAAAAGGCATCGGTCAAGGCGACCACGTCGCGCTCGTCCTCGGCAACAGCCCCGCGTTCTTGATTTCGTATTTCGCGGTGCTCGCCCGAGGTGGGGTCGTCATTCCGATCAACCCTACATACACACCGGATGAGATGGCCTACATCTTGCTCGATGGCGACGTAAAGGCGATTGTCGCGTTGTCGCCGCTCGTCGCGCAAGCGGAAGCCGCACTCACGAACTTACCGCAACTCCGACTCGTCATCTCGGTCCCGTATGCAGACGTACCGGCGTTGAAGCGGGATGGGGACATCGAGTTCTTACCGTTCAGCGAGGCGTTCGCGACGACGAAAGCTGAAGTGGTCGAAGTCGATGAGGGCGAGGTCGCTGTCATCCTGTATACGAGCGGGACGACCGGGAAACCGAAAGGCGCCTTGTTGACACATCTCAACTTGTTCTCGAACGCCCATTCGATCGGGGAGTATTTGGAGATCACGCCGGAAGACAAAGCGCTCGCCGCCTTACCGATGTTCCACGTCTTCTGTTTGACGGTCATCGTCAACGCACCGCTCCTGCGCGGGGCGACGATTGTCATCTTGCCAAAATTCTCACCGCAGGACGTGTTCGACCTCGTCCCAAAACATCGCGTCAGCATTTTTGCCGGTGTCCCGACGATGTACAACTTCCTGTTGCAGACGGCGATGAAAGTTCCAGCATACGCCTCGGCGCTCAAGCATGTCCGCGTCTTCGTATCCGGTGGAGCGAGTCTGCCGGTACAGTTGCTCGAATCGTTCGAGCAAAAGTTCGAGTGTAAGATCCTCGAAGGATACGGTCTGTCCGAGGCGTCACCGGTCACGTGTTTCAATCCGCTCCACGGCGAGCGGAAAGCCGGGTCAATCGGTCCGTCAATCGTCCACGTCGAGAACAAGGTCGTCGACGAACTCGGCGAAGAGGTCGGGGTCGACGAGGTTGGTGAACTGATCGTCCGTGGACCGAACGTGATGAAAGGCTATTATAAATTACCGGAAGAAACGTCGATGACGCTTCGCGATGGATGGCTCTATACGGGCGACTTGGCGAAACGGGACAAAGACGGTTACTTTTATATCGTCGACCGGAAGAAGGACATGGTTATCGTCGGTGGCTATAACGTCTATCCACGCGAAGTCGAAGAAGTGCTCTATCAACATCCGGGTATCGTCGAAGCAGCCGTCATCGGGGTACCGGATGCCGAACAAGGGGAAGCGGTCAAAGCGTTCATCGTCACGCGAGACGAACAGGTGACGCTCGACGAGATTCGAGCGTTCGCGGCGACGAAACTGGCGAAGTACAAACAGCCGACGCATATCGAAATCATCGAGGAGCTGCCGCGGAACACGACCGGGAAGATTTTACGGACCGTCTTGAAGAGCGAGCAATTCCAACGCAATTGACGGGAGAGAAGGACGACGAAATCAGTCGTCCTTTTTTTGTTCAAAAGATTTGACACCGTTACCGGGTAGGGGTATATTGATGGTGAGGTGATAATCATGGAAGAATTCATGCATGACCAACCAATCGTTCCGCGTGAAGACGCAGAACGTGAAGCGCTCAGCAAACGGCTGCGCCGAATCGAAGGACAAGTACGTGGGATTCAAAAGATGGTCGAGAGCGACCGCTACTGCGTCGATATTTTGACCCAGACGTCAGCCATTCAAGCGGCACTCAAACAAGTCGAGATGCAACTGCTCGAACGTCACATGCGTAAATGTTTAGTCCATGCGAGTGAAACGGAAGACATGGACCCGTACATTGACGAATTGATGACAATCGTCAGCCGCATCAAGAAGTAAGGAGGTGTTCCGATGAAAACCGTCGAACTGTCGATTCAAGGAATGACATGCGCCGCATGCTCGGCCCGCATCGAGAAAGTGTTAAATAAAATGGACGGTGTCGAAGCGACCGTCAACTTGCCGCTCGAGACGGCGACGATTCGCGTCGACGACGGCATCACCGAAGACGAGCTGATCGCCCGCATCGAAAAAATCGGTTACGGCGCAGAACGAAAGGCGGAACTGACGCCAAAACACGACCTGCGCCCCCTCGAGCGAAAAGTGCTCATCTCGGCGCTGTTGTCGGCACCGCTTCTGCTCGTCATGATTACGCACATCCCAGGTGTGGCGTTCCAGGCCGATTGGCTGATGAGCCCGTGGTGGCAATTCGCGCTCGCCACGCCGGTCCAGTTTTGGATTGGGGCCCAGTTTTATAAGGGTGCTTATAAGAGTTTGAAGAGCGGCGCGGCCAATATGGACGTGCTCGTGGCAACAGGGACGTCGGCGGCTTATTTTTACTCCGTCTTCGAGATGCTCGCCCATCCGATGCATCCGTCACTCTATTTTGAGACGAGTGCCGTCCTAATCACGCTCGTATTACTCGGAAAATGGTTAGAGGCCCGAGCGAAAGAGAAAACGACAGACGCGCTCAAATCGCTTCTGTCGTTACAGGCGAAAGAGGCGATTTTACTCGTAGACGGTGAAGAACGCTCGGTCGCGATCGATTTGGTCAAAGCCGGTGACGTCATCGTCGTTCGTCCAGGTGAGAAAGTGCCGGTCGATGGGAAAATCGTCGAAGGAGAGACGGTCATCGATGAGTCGATGCTGACCGGGGAGTCGATTCCATCCGAGAAAACTGTCGGAGCTGACGTCGTCGGCGGAACGATTAACCGTTCACATCGGGTGTTGATGGTCGCCGAACGTGTCGGTAGCGAGACGATGCTCGCTCAAATTGTCCGCGTCGTCGAACAGGCCCAAACGGACAAGGCGCCGATTCAACGGCAGGCCGACCGAATTTCGGGTGTGTTCGTCCCAATCGTCGTCGCCATCAGCGCCTTGACGTTCGGGGTGTGGACACTCGGGTTCAACGATTTAGACATGGCAATTCGGGCCTCGATCGCCGTCCTCGTCATCGCCTGTCCATGTGCGCTCGGTTTGGCGACGCCGACATCGATTATGGTCGGGACAGGCCGTGCCGCCGAACAAGGCGTCTTATTTAAAGGTGGTGGCCAACTCGAATCGTTGAATGGTGTCGACATCGTTGTCTTTGATAAGACGGGGACACTCACGAAAGGGACGCCGGAAGTGGTGGCGACGTTCGGAGACGCGGCGTTCTTGAAGTTGGCCATCATGGCCGAACGCCAGTCGACACACCCGCTCGCCGAGGCGATTGGTCGTGGTGAAGGCAGCGGCCAGGTCGAACGTGTCGAAGAGTTGGCCGGTCGAGGATTGAAAGCGGTCGTGGATGGGAAACCTCTACGTATCGGTTCAGTCCGCATGATGCAAGAAGCCGGATTCGCCTTACCGGACTGGGACATGCAGGCGATGACGCCTGTCTATGTGGCTGACGAGTCTGGAATCGTCGCGGCGTTCGGTCTACAAGATCAATTGAAAGAGCGGAGCCGTGCCGTCGTGCAACATCTAGCCTTGACGAGACAAGTGTACGTCTTGACCGGCGACCGCAAAGAAGTCGCATTCGATATCGCACGTCAACTCGGGATTCCCGAAACGAACGTCATCGCCGAGGTGCTACCGGTCGAGAAAGCGGATCACGTCGAAGCGTTGAAGCGCCAAGGACGTGTCGCCATGGTCGGGGACGGCATGAATGATGCACCGGCTCTCGCCGTCGCGGATGTCGGCATTGCGTTTGGAAGCGGGACGGATGTCGCATTAGAAGCGGCTGACGTCACCGTGATGGGACAAGACATCGAGGGCGTGAATCGCGCCATCGAGATGAGTTCATTGACGATGCGTAACATTCGGCAAAACCTGTTCTGGGCGCTGGCTTATAACAGTCTGGGCATCCCGGTCGCAGCAGCGGGGCTGCTCGCCCCTTGGATTGCCGGGGCAGCGATGGCGTTCAGTTCGGTCTCTGTCGTCTTGAATGCGTTACGATTGAAAACACAAGGAGGAAAATCAACATGAATGAAACGACTTTAAAAGTAGAAGGTATGACATGCAACCATTGCAAAGCAGCGGTCGAAGGGGCGCTGACGGAATTAGACGGCGTCGAATCAGCGATCGTTTCGCTCCAGGACCATCGGGTCGATGTTATCCATAACGATAAAATCTCGAAACGAGCGATGATTGAAGCCATCGAAGAACAAGGCTACGACGTCAACGCATGATTCAAAGCTCTCGCCTGACGGCGGGAGCTTTTTTTGTGATGTTCAAGCGAGTCAAAACATGCTATATTATAGGTGATAATGAGAATCGCTATCAATGGGGAAGGTGGGGGCAAGATGGAACTCGTAATGATTAGCGGCGTACTGGCCTTACTGAGTGGAGGCACAGTATTCCTCGCGCAACAGATGCGTACTCGGCCGACACGGTAAGGAAGGGGAGACCCTTCTTTTTTTGTCGATTCGTTGACGTGTGGCGAGCACATTCAGCGCCCAAGAAACGACCTCATTCCCATCTTTTGTCCATAATTGTTTGATATGATATGTAAAAACGTTGCAGAGGTGACTCGAATGTACACAGTTTATTTAGTGGATGACGAAATCAATTTGAACAAAATGCTCGTCACATATTTGGAGCAGGAAGGGTATCGCGTTCGGTCGTTCACGGACGGAATCTCGGCTCAAGCTGCCATCAAGGACGAGCCGGACCTATGGGTGCTCGATATCATGCTTCCAGACTTGGACGGGTTCCAACTGTTGAAACAAATCAAGGCGACGAACGCCTTCACGCCGACGATTTTTATTTCGGCACGTGACGAAGACATCGATAAAATCATCGGGCTCGAGATGGGTTCTGACGATTACATCGCCAAACCGTTCTTGCCGCGCGAGCTTGTCATCCGGGTGAAGAAGTTGATTGACCGGGTGTACGGCTCAAAATCGAACGAACATATCGAGTATGGGGAATATACGATTTATCCCGAGAAACGTCTCATCCGACACGAACAGGATGAAATCGATTTGACGTCGAAAGAGTTCGACTTATTGCTCCTCTTCCTCGAACATCCGGGTTCGGCGTTGTCGCGTGAACAGATTCTCGAAGGTGTCTGGGGCCATGACTATTTCGGTTCGGACCGCGTCGTCGATGATTTGGTGCGGCGCCTGCGGAAGAAATTGCATCGCTTGGAGCTCGAGACGCTCTATGGCGTCGGTTATCGACTCGTTAAGCCATGAAGCTCGATCACCTTCAGCCGAAGCGGCTCATGTGGAAAATCTGGGTGTTGATTCTCCTCATCATCGTGACGCTCGCCTTGATGATTTTATTGACGATTCGTTCCTCGATCACGCAGTTCATCGATGAACAAGTGTATGAGACGTTGCAAGATGTCGATTATTACCTGGGTAATACGAACGAGTTGGAAAATATCCCGCAAAATCCGATTGAATATGATCGGCGGCAACAAGAGTCCCGTTCGGTCAACCAGCTCATCTTTCTGCCGAACGGACGAATCATTTATGGGTCGGCCCCGCTCGAACTGACGAACCGGATGTATCAAGAGGCGATCGAACAGACGAGCGAGGTCGCTAAATATCAGACGACGATTGACGGAGAGGATGTCTACTATATCATCCGTCAAAACGAGTACGACGGGGAGCTCATCTATCAGGCATCTTATGCGTGGGACGCCTATCGCCGTGAGCTCGTTTCGACGCTCTACTGGCGCATCTCGATTTTAATCGGGGTCATTAGCTTACTGTCGTTGATTCCGGCCTTATGGATGTCGCGTGAGCTGACGAAGCCAATTGTCGAGATGGAACGGGCGGTCGAAAAAATCTCGAACCGTCAATGGGAGACGGTGCTCCCGCTCGCCCGTCAAGACGAGCTCGGCCAATTGGCCCGCTCGATTGATGCGATGCGGCAAGAGCTGCAAGAGCAGGACGTGGCCCAACAGGCGTTGCTTCAAAACATCTCCCACGACTTGAAGACGCCAATCATGGTCATCCGTGGTTACGCCCAATCGATTGGGGACGGCATCTATCCGACCGGAGACTTGAAAGGGTCGGCCGAAGTCATTGATGAAGAGGCATCGCGTCTCGAGAAGAAAGTCGTCGATTTGTTGTACGTCACCAAGCTGGAATATTTCAAAGGCCAAGAGATGCGGCTTGAACCAATCAATCTCGATAAATTGGTGGAGCTGCTCGTCAGCCGGTTCAAATTGCGTGGCAACTTGGACTGGACGGTCGAAGGACATGCCGGTGAGATGCTCGGTGATGGGGAACAGATTCGCGTCGCGTTCGAGAACGTGCTCGATAACGCCTTGCGTTACGCCGAATCGAGGATTCATATCCGTCTGTCGCACACTGAGGCAGGCGTCGAGATCACGATTGAGAACGATGGCCCACCTGTCGATGAGAACCTCGACTTGTTCCATCAATTCTCACGCGGAAAACAAGGAAAGTTTGGGCTCGGTCTCTTCATCGTTCAACGGATTGTGACGCTCCATGAGGGGACGGTCGCATTGGGAAATACAAGTGACGGAGTTGCTGTGCATTTTCACTTTCCGCCCTCGAATTCGATAAAAAAACTAAAGTTAGATTCTCGAAATTAAAAATCAGCCACTCGTTGGCTGATTTTTTTAATGGGAAATATTGGAGTTCGATTTGTGAAAACGATGATTCCTTGTTATGAATGAGAGGTAAGGCAATACATCCATGATGGAGGCAGATCAGATGACTAAGTTGACGAATGAAACAAGAGCTTTGATTCCGGTGTTTAATGAGTACGGGGAGGCGGAGACGCTCGTCTATCAATCCGATGGGGTTCAACGCTTGAAAGGCTCACCCCTTCACTTACTCGAATCCGCCTGTCTATATTACGGTTCAAGTATCCAAGGACGGATTGAAGCGGCCCGTGGCGTACTCGGCCCGCACCGGAAAACGCCCGTCATCATGGATTGGCACGCAGATACAATCTTTTTCCCGACCATCGCCAAAGAAAGCCCGGACTGTGCTTGGATCAATTTTTCACATGTGCACAAGGCGAATAAAAGTGGAAAAGGGAGCAAAATTTTATTCCATTCGGGAGAAACGGTCGATGTCCCGGTATCCAGTCACACGGTCGACAAACAAAAACAACGCGCCATCCAATTATCGTACTCCTTCCAGAAACGCTTTCACTGAAACACATTCAGTCAGGTTTAAAGATTGAAATCGATGACAACCCCCTCTATGATGAAGAAGAATAGTTCATATGTGTATTTGCACATTATCTGAAAGCGAGGGGTCAACATGTTTTTTCAAAAAATGATTGAACGAGGAAAACTGGTCATCGTGTTTTTACTCGTCGCAGTCGTTGTCGGGGTGCTCACGTTCTTCCAACTTCCGAAGCGTGAAATTCCGGAGACGAGTGTCAATATCATCTTGATTCAGACGCCATATCCAGGCGCGACCGCAGAGACGGTCGAACGGAACGTCACGAATATTTTGGAGACTGAATTGAGAGGACTCGAAGGAATCGAGAATGTGTCATCATTATCCGCATCCGAGTTCTCAAACATCACAGTCGAGTATGAAGACGGCTTCGACCGAAGTGAGCTCCAGGCGAACGTGCGCCAAGCCATCTCGGATGCCGCACCGCGCTTGCCTGAGAATGCGCTGGCACCGACCGTCAATGATTCGATCGGACAATTGCCGGTCGCTTCATATTTGTTGACTTCGGACGACCGCGAAACGTTGCAAGCGGCTCGAGAAGATGTCGAGCGGTTGGAGGAACGATTGTTGCGGACCGAAGGCGTGACCGGTGTGACAATCAAAGGATTGCCAGAAACCGAATTCGTCGTCTCGCTCGACTCGGCCGAACTCGGGGAGCGTCAACTCGCCTTCCCGGACGTTTTGACGGCCATCAATGAAGAATATAAGACGACACCGCTCGGACGCCAGTCGACGGAAGAGGGCATCTATCAGTTGGCGACCGACAGTTTGACGAACGTCAATGATATGGGCCAAGTCGTCGTCGGATCGGTAGACGGGACGCCCGTTCTACTCGAAGACGTCGGTACGGTCGAAGAGACGGAAAAAGCGGTCACCGACCTCGTCTCGCTCGATGGGATGCCCGCCATTTCCTTGACGGTCACAATCGAGTCGGGACAAGATATCCCGACGCTGCAAGAACGCGTCGATGAAGTCGTCGCCGCAGAAGTCGGAGACGTCTCTGGCGTCGAGCTCGTCCCTTATTACGAGCAGGCCAAAGCGGTCGACGCGATCTTCTCGTCGTTGACAAAAGAGTTCATCGTCGCCATGATTGCCGTCATCGTCGTCACGACGATTGGATTGACGGTATCAGGATCCATCATCGTCAGCTTGGCGATTCCATTATCGTTCTTGCTCGCGTTAATCCCGCTTCGCTTCACGGGGGTCGACTTGAACCAAATCTCCATCATCGGTGCCATCATCGCCCTCGGGATTCTCGTCGATGACGCCATCGTCGTCAACGACAACATCCTGCGTCGTTACCGGAAAGGGGATACGGCGATGGGAGGTGCCGTACGCGGGACGAAAGAAGTGTGGGGCTCGATCGTCACTTCGACGCTCGCCGTCGTCTTCGCTTTCTTGCCATTGACCCTCTTGTCAGGTGCGAACGGGAACTTTATCCGCGCCTTGCCGACCGTATTGGCGTTATCGGTGCTCGCTTCGATGGTCATCAGTTTGACTCTCGTCCCGATTGCCCAATACTGGTTGAACCGGAAACAAGTCAAAGTCTCGAAACGAGAGCCGGGTTGGTTAGGGAAACCACTCAACCGTCTCAGTAATTTCTATGCGGACACGTTGTTGCCAAAAGTTGCGAAGCGTCCATGGACGTTCGGACTCGTCGGTTTCGTCATCACGACCGCCTTGTACGGATTGATTCTATTGACACCATTCGAATTTTTCCCGGCCGCGAACCGACCAGAAGTCGTGACGAGCGTCACATTACCGGTCCAGACCGACTTGGAAGAGACGGAACGGAGACTTCAAGCCATCGAGGAAGAGTTCCAAAGCATCGATGGCGTCACCGAGACGTCCATCTTTGCCGGGAGCGGGTTACCGAGCCTGTTCACGGGTGGTCTCGACCAAACAGGTGACAACACCGGCCAAATCGTCGTCCGTGTCGATAACGAGACAATCGATGCGATTCAATTGATTGATGAGTATACGACACAAATCCGGGAAAACAACCCGGACGCTGAAATCTTCTTGGATACGCAACAACAAGGACCGCCGACTTCGGCACCTGTCGAGTTCACGATGCGCGGCGAGACAATCGACGAGCTCGTGGCGGCACGGGATACCGTGAAAGCAGACCTCGAAGAGATTGACGGCGCACTCGTCCTCGATAACATTAAAGAGCCGTTCCAAACACTCACGTATGAGCTCGACCGTGACGCGATGGCGGCCGCTGGCGTGACCGCGAAAGCGATCAGTGACCAGATTCGCCTCGTCACGGACGGGATTCCGATCGGAACGTTCGATGATGGTGTCGAACAGCGCGATGTGAAAATTGTCGTCGATGCGGAAGCAAACCGTGAGGCGCTCGCTTTAGACGATATTCTCGTCCCAGTCGAAACGGAAGCCGGCCCACCGGTCGCACCGCTCAGCACGTTCGTCACCGAAACGACGACGGAACAGATTCAACAGATTCCGCGTGAAAACGGAGAACGGACCGTGACGCTCCAAATCTTTGCGAGCGAAGGTATGGACGAGGAAGCGTTCAAACAAGACGTCGACCGCGTGCTCGCCGATGCAGAATCTGCATTGACCGATGACGGGATTGCCTTTGATCAATCGGGGGCAAGTGACACACAAAACGAGTTCTTCCTTGAACTCGCCACGTTGTTCGTCGTCGTCTTGTTCTTAATCTTCTTGATTATCGCGTTCCAGTTCAATTCATTGTCACTACCGATGCTCGTCCTGTTCACGATTTACTTGGCGATTGCCGGAGCTGTCGTCGGACTGTTCATCACACAGACGCCATTTAGCTTCATGGCTTCGATGGGGATTGTCTCGCTCGCCGGAATCGTCGTTCGGAACGCCGTCGTCTTGTTCGAGTTCATCGAGCAAGGGATTCGGGACGGCATGGCTGTCACGACCGCTGTCTATGAGGCAGGGCGGGCCCGGATTCGTCCGATCCTGTTGACGGCCTTGACCGCCGTCGTCGCCCTCTTGCCGGTCGCGTTCGGACAAGACCCACTCTTCAAACCACTTGCCATCTGTATCGTGTCAGGGATTCTGTTCTCGACGGTACTGACGCTCGTGCTCGTTCCGGCTTACTACTTGATTTTGGCGAAACGTCGCCACCGGGATAAACCGTTCACAGAGTAATTGCATGACGACAAAGGATGGCCCGAGGTGGGCCATCCTTTGTTCGTTTACGTCGGGAGACGTATGTTTTTGTGAGATGCTCTATGGGTATAATAAGAGAAGGACTTCACAATATTGGAGGGAATCAAAGATGAATGATTCATACACATGGTTAAACCGCCGGACGATTCGCCCGGCTTACAGTGCGACAGGGGGCCGGGCGTGGACGAGCGAACGCGTCGTTCGTCCGGATGCAGCCCGTGGGAAGACGGTTCGCGGTGTCAAACGCGTACGTCGTCCGTATACGGATGAGCATGGAAATCGCCGTTATACGACGGGGCGCGTCGTCATCACCGATGCGGCACGCAAAGCGCGGGCCAACGGTCATGGTGAGTCGGCCGTTCAACTCGAGTTGTCGGTGCCGACACCGTACGAGCGGGTCAAAGAGATGATTCCGACGAAGAAAATCCTCGTGCCTGCCATGGCCGGGATTGCCGTCGCTGGTGGGATTGCCGGAGTCATTTATGCACTGCGCAAGAAAAAGCGGAACAAAGGAAAATAAAAAAATCGCCCAACTCGGGCGATTTTTTTATTTGAGACGATCCGCAAGAATCCGTTCGAGCTGTTGCTCGCCGAGTTCGCGCATCTCTGCTTCATTCTCTTCATCGTATGCCTCGTCAGTGAAACGTCCGACGAATTCGACTTTCCCGTTGCCGAGTTCACGGAAGACGAGGTTTTTGCGGTCCTGATAAAAGACGACGCGGTACTCTCGTCCGTTCTCGTGCATATAGTTGAACACACCTTTAATGTGGTCCATGTTCTTTTCTTCGGGTTGGTCTTCTTCCTCTTCGTCCTCTTCGAGGGCGTCGGCGAGGACTGCCGTCGGTTCTACTTCTTCCGTTTCTTCTTCAGACGAAACGGCCTCTTTCTTTTCTTCTTCTGTCATGAAAAACGACCTCCTTTACTTACTTTCTTATCATACCCGCTTTTCGAAAGGCTGACTACTCAAAATGGTGCGAGCAGACGCGGACGACGTTCGAGGATGACATGATCAAGCGATGGAACAGCTGTTGTTTGATCGACTCGGGCGCATCGACCGTTTTGAGCGCTTGCTCCATGCAGCCGAGCCAATGTCCGGCATGAGTCTCAGAGATGGGGTGGTCACGATGGATCATCGCCAAGTTACCGCCACCACGACGTTCCGTATACAGTTTCGGTCCCCCGAGCAACTGTGTTAAAAATTCGAATTGATGCGCTTTGACCCGCTCTTTGTCGTCCGGAAACAACGGCAACAAGACCGGGTCGGCGTAGACGAGATCATAAAAGGCGTCTACGAGCTGTTGGACTCCACGCTCGCCGCCGAATTGTTCATATGCACTCATGTTCATTTCCCCCTCATACGTCCAGTCTAATCGATTTTCGCTGAAATTGGGAAGGATGCGGGCTGGTCAATTTTCTTGCTGGGGTCTCGAAGGATTTCCCTCTACAAACTGCGCGGAATGGGTCATAATAAAGAAAAAAGGGAAGGGGTGTTCGCCTAAATGACGGTCACTTTTCACGTCGGGCGTTCCGGGAGCGGAAAAAGCGAATGGATGACGAAACAAGTCATCGAAGAGCTGAAGCGTGACCCGAGCGGACCGACCATCTATATGCTCGTCCCAGACCAAATGTCGTTTGAAATGGAACGGAAGATGGCGATGACCGACGGCTTGAACGGGTCGACCCGGATTCAAGTCTTATCGATGCGCCGTCTCGCCTTTTTGATGATGCGCGACCGTGGCGTCGCGACCGAACAGTTTTTGGACCAGACGGGGACACATTTGCTGTTGCGCCGTGTCGTCGAGATGAACGAGGAACGCTTGACCTTGTTCCGCCGGACGATGAATCAGTTCGGTTTCTATGAGGAATTGAATGCGTTGATCACGCTCCTCAAACGAGGACTCGTCGATCCGGAGCAGTTGCTCCGCTTGAGCGAACAAGACCAACACCGTTCGCTGAAACTGCAGGACCTGTCCATCCTGTATGAAGGTTTCTTGACGATGACAGCGGGGAAATCGCTGCACGCCGAAGATTACTTTAACGTGCTGCTGCAACTGTTACCGGACATCGACTTGACCGGGACCCGGTTTTACATCGATGGGTTCAATGAATTTTCCGAGCAGGAGCTGGCAGTGCTGGTCGCTTTGGCGGAGAAGGCGCCGCTCGATGTCCTGTTGACGATCGACCCGGATTCGCTCTACCGGCCCCATCCGTCGTTCGGACCGACACAGCGTACGCTCATGCGCTTCAAAGAGCTGTTATCCGAACGGGGTATCTCGTCGAGTGACACGCCTCATACGGGTGCGCCTCGCTTCCAACATCCGAGCTTGGCCTATCTCGAGGCCACGTTTGGGCAAGTGACGGCAGCCCCGTATACCCGTCCCGATTCGAACGTCGTGTTACACGCGGCCGTCGACCGGTCGGTGGAAGTCGAGGCCGCCGTCCGTGAAGTCGTGCGTCTCGTTCGTGAGGAAGGCTTCCGTTACCGCGATATCGCGTTCGTGTCCCGTTCGCTTGAAGCGTACGGCGATTTGGCGACGCAGGCGCTACAAAAAATGAACTTGCCGTTCTTCCTCGATGAGCGAAAACCGATGCTCGATCATCCGGTCGTCGAATTACTGAAGGCGACGATTGAAGTCGCACTCCGTGGATACCGGGAAGAGCCGGTGTTTCGCGCACTGAAGACGGAATTGATTCTGCTCGATGAGGAGCATCGACGCACATCGGTCGACCGGCTCGAGGCGTTCGTGATTGAACGGGGGATTAAACATTACCATTGGCATGACGCGTGGTACTTGAAACGTCGTGCCGAGGAAGAGGCACGGTTGACCGGGGAAGAACTCGACGTAGAGACGGCGCTCAATCGCTATCGGCAAACCGTCGTCGACACGTTCGACCCGTTGTTGGATGACTTGAAGGCAGCGAAGACGATGCAGGCTTACACGCATGCCATCTACGCATTCTTGGAACGAGTCGGCGTGGCGTCCTGTCTTGCCCATTGGCGAGATGAGGCGCTCGAAGAGGCACGCTTGCTCGAGGCGCGCGAACATACGCAAGTATGGGACGCGGTGTTGCACTTGCTCGAACAGCTAGAGGCGGCCGCACCGGACGAGACGCTTTCGACCGAGCTGTTCCTCCAAATGATGGACACCGGGCTCGATAGTCTGCGCTATGCGCTCGTCCCGCCTTCTTTGGATCAATTGACGGTCACCGATTATGTTCGGGGCCGGTTGCTTGATAAGAAAGTCGTCTTCCTGCTCGGAGCGAACGAAGATCAAATCCCGCTCGTCTCGACCCAGTCGAAACTATTGACCGACCAGGACCTCGACTTCATGCACGAGAACGGCGTCCGGGCTGGGAAAGCGACCGAGCACTTGTTTGACGATGAGACGTACTATTTGTATAAGGCGTTCACTGCACCGAGTCATCGGCTGTTCGTCAGCTACGCCCTCGTCGACCGCGCCGGCAAGGCGATTCAGCCGGCCAGCTTCATCGCGGACCTGAAGGCGCGGCTTGGCGGTGGCAAGGTCGTGACGACCCACTTCGCAGAAGCCGGGGAACATCGCCCGAGCGACCAGTTGTCGTTCATCACGAACGTGAATCAGACGGCAGCGGTCACGGCGCTCGAATTACAGCGGCTCAGTCGCCACTACCCGATTCAAGACACGTGGTTCACGGTATATAACGAGCTGTTGAAACATCCGGAAGGCCGCGAGCGGATCCGGTTATTGACAAGCGCGCTCTTCTATCAAAACGTGCCCAAGCCGTTACCGGAAGACGTCGCCAAGTCGCTGTACACGAACTCGATTCGGGCGAGCGTCTCGCGGCTGGAGACGTTCCAAGCCTGTCCGTACCGTCACTTCGCCAGTTACGGCCTTCGTTTAAAAGAGCGCCGTTTGTATCGCTTAGAGGCGCCAGATATCGGCAACTTGTATCATCGCACCATCGAGCACATGTCGCAGACCGTGCAGATGGAAGGGAAAGAATGGCGTGATGTGAGCCGGGAGGAATGTTCTTCTCTCGCTGAGGCGGCCGTCGAGCTCGTCACACCAGAGATTCAAAACGCGATTTTGATGAGTTCGAACCGGTATGGCTATTTGAAGAAGAAATTGACCGACGTCGTCAGCAAGACTGCGGAAGTGTTAATCGAGCAGTCGAAACGAGACGGGTTCGATCCGGTCGCCTTTGAGCTCGCTTTCGGCAGCGGCAATTTCCCGCCGGTATCGTTCACGCTCAGTAACGGGGCGACGTGCGAACTCGTCGGTCGGATTGACCGGGTCGATACGGCTTCGATTCACGACCAATTGTACGTTCGGATCGTCGATTACAAGTCGAGTAAACGAGAGATCGACTTCGCCGAGATTTATTACGGGCTCGCGATGCAGATGCTCATCTATTTGAAAGTGTTGATTGAGCAGGCGAACGCCTGGACGCAAGAGAACGTCGCCCCAGCGGCCGCGCTCTATTTCCACGTCCATCGCCCGCTCGTCGCTCCGGCCGAGACGGATACCGACACCGAACGCAAGGTGCTCGAGTCGTATCAGATGCAAGGGTTGCTCGTCGATGATCCGGCCATTTTAGAGATGATGGACCGGACGGCGAAACTCGACCAGAAAAAATCAATCGTCATCCCGGTCAAGTACAAGAAAGACGGGACGCTCGATGCGAACACGACGAAAAAAGTCGTCTCGCCACCGCAACTCGAACAGTTGATGGACCATGCCATCGATTTGGCCCAATCGAGCGCCGAGGCGATGTATGACGGTGAAATCGGGGTCGAACCGTATGAGTATAAAGAACGCCGGCCATGCCAGACGTGCCCGTTCCAAAGTGTCTGTCACTTTGATGAGGCGTTGTCCAACGAGGCACGGCAATTGAAAAAGCTAGAAAAAGATGACGTCTTGTCAAGATTAGGAGGTGACGTCGATGCAGTGGACGAATGACCAACAAGCGGCCATTGATGCCAGAGGATCGCACGTGCTCGTCTCGGCGGCAGCCGGTTCCGGCAAGACGGCAGTCCTCGTGGAACGACTTGCGAGCCGTCTCTTGGATGAGACGGACGAACTGACGGCCGACCGCATGCTCGTGGTCACATTCACGAATGCGGCCGCGGCCGAGATGAAGCGGCGAATCGCCAAAGCGCTCGATCAAGCGCTTCGTGACGACCCGGAGAACGCATATATTCGCAAACAACGCCAAATGCTCAACCGAGCACTCATCACGACGATTCACTCGTTCTGTCTCGAGGTGATTCGAGAGAATTACTATTTGCTCGACCTCGACCCGGCGTTCAAAATCGCTGAAGAGCGTGATTTGGTGCTCTTGCAGGACGATGTGCTCGAAGACGTGCTCGAAGACGCTTATGGCGAACAAGACCAAGCGTTCTTCGCCTTGATTGACGCCTATACGTCCGACCGCGGGGACAGTGAGATTGAGGAGTTGATTCTCGGACTTTATCACTATGCGCGAACACTGCCTGACCCGGAAGCCTATCTGGATGAGCTCGTCTCGTTATATCAATTTGATGGGGACCCGGACGATGAGCAATTGCTGATCGAATTCGGTCACCTGCTTTGGGTAGACATCGAGAAAGCGTTGCGTCAACTTCGTCGCGTCGCCATCGAGCTTCGGCTCGCCGGTTATGAGACGCAATCCGAGAACGTGCAACAGGCGATTTTGCCGTTCGCGAACCTTGATCCGGACTCGTTCAAGTGGAGCGAGCTCGAGACGGCTTCCCGCGCCGTCAAATTCGGGACGATGAAATCCGTCCAAAAGAAAGAGGAACATCATGTCTACCACACGGTGTTGAAACCGGCCTACGACCAGGCGAAGAAGAAGTTGAGCGAAGCGACCGCACAGGCCGGCACGAGCGGAGCGGACTATTTAGAGGTCTTGATGACGCAACGTCCGCTCGTCGAGACGCTCGTCAAGACCGTCCGGACGTTCGGTGCTGCCTATGAGCAGGCGAAGCGGGACCGCGCTTTCGTCGATTTCAGCGACCTTGAACATTATGCGCTCGCGATTTTGCGCGACGGGGACGGACCGTCCTCGGTCGCATCGCTCTATAAACAGCGCTTCGCCGAAGTGTTGATCGATGAGTATCAAGATACGAACGAGATCCAAGAAACGATTATCGGACTCGTCAGCCACGAAGCCGAACACGTCGGCAACTTGTTCATGGTCGGCGATATCAAACAATCGATTTATCGGTTCCGCCATGCCGAGCCGCGTCTGTTCATCGAAAAGGCGACCCGGTTCAAACAAGGTGGTTCGGGACAACGGATCGACCTGTCCCAAAACTTCAGGAGCCGGGCCGAAGTGCTCCATGGCATCAACGACTTGTTCGTCCGGTTGATGGACGAGGAAGTAAGTGAGATCGAATACGATGAGGCGGCCCGACTCGTGCCAGGCCGGGCGTATGAGGAGCTCGAGGCGAGACCTGAGCTGATTCTCGTCAATGGTGAGAGTCGTGATCTCTCGAAACAAGAGCTCGAAGGACGCGCCATCGCGACCCGGATTTTAGAACTTGTCTCGGGCGAGGAACCGTTCAAAGTGACCGATGAGGCGACCGGCTTGCTGCGGTCGTGCGAATATCGCGATATCGTCATCTTGGTCCGCTCAAAAAAAGAGCGCGTCGAACAGCTGATGGATATTTTGACACAGTACAACATCCCGGCCTATACCGATTCAGACGGCGGCTATTTCCAGGCGACCGAGATTCGCATGATGCTCGCCGTGTTGAAACTGATTGACAATCCGCTTCAAGACATCCCGCTCGCGGGAGCGCTCCGTTCACCGATGTTTGGCTTCAGTGACCAAGAACTGGCCAAGATTCGTCTTGAATCGGAGGACTCGTTCTTCGAGGCGCTCAAAGCGAAAGCGGACGATGAGGATGACCTCGGTCTGAAGTGCGGCGATGTGCTCGACGCGTTGTCAGCGTGGCGCACGTTCGCACGGAACCATAGCTTGTCGGAGCTGATTCAACAAGTGTTCAACGACACCGGCTTCTACGATTTCGCCGGTGGCTTGCCAGGTGGGAAAGGACGCCAAGAAAACTTGAAGGCGCTCTATGATCGGGCCTTGTCCTATGAACGGAGCGGATACCGCGGTTTGTATCGCTTCCTCCGCGTGATGGACCGACTGCAAGATAACGGTGAGGATTTGTCAGAGGCGCGTTCGCTCGGCGAAGAAGAGAACGTCGTCCGAATCATGACGGTCCATAAGTCGAAAGGACTGGAATTCCCGGTCACGATCGTCGCCCAGCTTGGAAAGCAGTTCAATAAACGCGACCAAATGCAGCGCGTCATCTTCCATAAACGGTATGGCATCTCGCTCGACGCCATCGATGTCGTCACCCGGACGAAGACGGAGACGTTCGTCAAAGAGATGATTCGCCGCGATCTCGATGCCACGATGAAAGCCGAAGAGATGCGCGTCCTGTATGTCGCCCTCACCCGTGCCAAAGAGAAATTGATTTTGGTCGGGACGATTAAAGAACCGGGGAAACAGATTCAGCAGTGGCTGCACGTCGAGCAGACCGGGACGACGTTATCGGCCGAGTCGCGTCGTGACGCGAAGACGTATCTCGATTGGGTCGCTCCGGCACTCCTGAAACTTGAAGGGGCTGCCTCGTTCTTAGAACAACAGGGCTTGCCGGTTATCGCTCCGCAACAAGAAGCGACACCGTGGACGTATCGCATCATCGGTGAGGAAGATTTGGCAGAAGTCGCCACGCTCCAAGAGATGATGGCGCAGCTCCATCACGTCAAACAGTTCGAGGCGATCGATTTTCCGGTGAAAGACGAAGCGAACGTCAGTGAGTTCGTCCACAAGGCGTTCGCCTACGCCTATCCGGCACAGGCTGCGACGGAGACAGCGGCCAAACAAACGGTGACCGAATTGAAGCGGGCGCTCCAGCTTGAACAGGCGGCGTTCGAAGAGACGTACCGGGCGACGGACACCCCGTATCGAGAACCAAAATGGAAGCAATCTCCGCAGACAGGAGCCGAACGGGGGACAACGCTACATCTCGTCTTCCAATTGATCGACCCGTCCGAGCCGCTCGATGTCCAAATCGACCGCTGGGAAGCGGAAAGCATGCTCAGCCCGGTCGAGGCCGAAACGGCACGGCTTGCGAGTCCTGAAATCGAGGCGTTCTTTGCCTCGGAAACGGGACGCGCGTTGACAGCAGCGCTTCAAACTGGGACAGGTTGGCGTGAGCTACCATTCACGTACACGGTCCCGGCCGAGCGAGTCAATCCAACGGGGACGTTCACCGACGAGCACGTGCTGATCCAAGGGATTATCGATTGTCTGTTTTATGACGGAGAGACGTATGTACTTCTCGATTATAAATCGGACTCTGTGCTTTTCTCGAGCGACTCCCGTGACGCGGCAAAACAGATGTTACGTGACCGCTATCACGTCCAACTCTCGCTTTATCGTGAGGCGATTGAGGCGATTTGGGGAATCACGGTCGGGCAGATGCTCATTTATTCGCTCGAATTGCAGGAAATTGTTGTATTATAATGTAGACGTTGTGAAGAAAAAGGGGTACGGTTATACACCGTACACCCTTATTTTTTGTGATTACGAACTGAATCCGTTAAAATAATGGAATGGGATAAAAAATGGAGGAATCGTCATGGTAAAAATTTTACTAGCAGAAGATGAAGAAGTATTACGCATGCTTGTTTTAGATACATTAGAAGATGAAGGATATGACATTGATGAAGCGCCAGACGGCCTTGAAGCCTATCGGCTAATCGAACAGAACGAGTACGACCTCGTGATTGTCGACCATATGATGCCAGGCATGACCGGTCTTGAGGTCATTGAGAAAGTACGAAAACTGCCAGGACGCCAACATACGAAAGTGATGATGCTCACGGCGAAGAGCCAACAATCTGATCGTGATTGCGCGAATGAGATTGGCGTCGACTACTTTATTTCGAAGCCGTTCAGTCCCCTTGAATTGGTGAAGATTATAGGAGGCATCGTGAATTGAACAGATGGTTTAAACAAAAACTCGGGCGCGAACTCATGGTCGTCCTCTACTCGTTCCTCGCGCTCGCGCTCGTCGGCTCGATTTTCATGTACATGTACATGGAAGAACGAGTTGCGGCGAACGAACAACGGTTACAAGATGTCGATGAGCGGATTGACCGGTTGAACGTGCTTTGGGACGACTGGCAAGGCGCTCAATATGATTCCCGCGGCTTCCTCTTGTTTGGGGATACCGAGGCGCTTGAGCGGGCCCGTGCCAAAGAGAACGAGTTCCAACAAGAGATTAACTGGTTCAAGAGCGTCGTCCAGACGAAACAAGGTGAGATTTTCGCGGAGGATTTGCAAGAGTTTCATGACTTCTATTTCGGTGTCATCCTTCCGGTGACGACGGAGTACGGTCAATTGCGGGCAGAAGGTGAAATCACCGAGACGACCATCGACCCAGAGACGGTGTTGGCGTTGCCGACAGCCCAGCGTTTGATTGAGCAGGGCGTCGTCCCGTACAGCCCAGAGCGCGGGATTGATACGCTCGGACCGATTCAACAGATTGAGACATCATTGTCAGATTATAAATCTTTGATGAATAGCGAGAAACAAAAAGTGTACGATGCTTGGAAATTGAATAACGATATTCTTCAATTCCTCTGGATTGCGAGCATTTTGTCGTTCGCGGCATTGATTTTACTGTTCATCCAACCGTTCTTGCGCCGTCAAACGCGTTTGATTTCGAGACTTTCAGTCGCGTCTGATCGCTTGTTGAAAGGCGAAATCGTCGATTTGAGTGATCAGATGGAACGCGAAGATGAGATCGGGATCATGTCACGGTCGTTCAACAAAATGGCCGAGACGCTTCGTGACAATGAACGTCACTTGATTGAGAAAAATCACGAGCTGCAAGCGCAACAAGAAGAGTTGATTGCGCAACAAGAAGAGCTTCAGGCACAGCAGCAAGAGCTTGAAGAAATCTTGGAGCAGACGCAACAGAACGAGCAGCACTTGGCTTACCGCAACGAATTGACCGAGACGCTCGCGGCCCGCGACTCATTGACGGCCTATCCAGAGATTATCGAGAAGCTCGTCGCCATCACCGACTCTGAAGTCGGGGCGCTCGTCTTCCTCGATGCGACAGGCTCATTCTCGATCACGAGCCACGGCTTGAACGAAACGCTCACGCGTCAATTGCTCGATAGCGAGAATTCGGTCTTGACGCGGGCGATGACACTGCGGACGACCGTCCATTCGTCGAAACAAGTCGCGAGCGACCATCCGCTCCCGTATCCATACTATATGTATGAGACGGCCGTGCCGGTCCATGATCCGACGGATGACTCGATTATCGCGTTCATCTATCTCGTTCGTTATAAAGACCGCTTCACGCAGACACAAATGGGCGACATCATGTCGTTCGCCCGTCAGTTGTCGCTCTCACTTCTCCGGATGCGTCTGTTTGAAGAGATGACCCGTGAGAAAGGGAAGACGGAACGGATTCTCGACTCGATTCGCGAGGCGGTCATTTACGTCGAACAATCGACCGATGACGTCTTCGTCAACCGTCCGCTCTATGAGATGTTCCCTGAGCTTGACGAGATCACGTCGAGCGAACTCGCGGAACTCTCATGGAACGAATGGCGCGAGACGATTTCAACGACAGTCGATCAAGAAGACGATTTCTTGAAGTATACCGATCGTTTGTTCACGGACGACTTCCCGCATGACAGCGTGAGTTTCTCGATTCGTAAAGGGGAGATGAACCTACAGATGTATGCGGAACGCATCGTCGTCGGCGGGTTATCGAAAGGAACGTTACTCGTCTTCCGTGACATCACGAGCGAGACCGAGGCGGAGCGCTTGAAGAGCGAGTTCATCTCGACCATCTCCCATGAATTACGTACCCCGCTCTCTTCGATTTATGGGTTCACCGAGCTCATGGTCAAGAAGCAGTTGCCGAACGAGAAGCAAGCGAAATACTTGCAGACGATTCATGCCGAGACGGAGCGCTTGACGCATCTCGTCAACGACTTCCTTGACGTACAACGGATGGAAGCCGGCAGTCAAATGTATGACCGCGAACAGCTCGACGTCGAGCCGGTCATTCGCGATATGATGACGTTCTATGAGGCGTCATCGTTGAAACACCAGTTCGAGCTCGTCACGGCCGATGATCGCCCGTACGAACTGTTCGCCGACTGTCAGAAGTTCAAACAGTTGATGAGTAACTTGCTCTCGAACGCCGTGAAGTATTCGCCGCGTGGCGGGAAAATCACAGTCGAACTGGCCCATCACGACCAATCCATTTCGATTAAAGTGAAAGACCAAGGAATCGGGATTCCGAGCGATGCGCTCGACCGACTCTTCGACAAGTTCTATCGTGTCGACAATTCGGACAGCCGTGAAATCGGCGGTACCGGACTCGGCCTTCCGATCTGTCAGGAAATCGTCCGCGGTCACGCCGGTCAGATTCATGTCGAGTCGGTGCAGCATCAAGGCTCGACGTTCACGGTCGTCATTCCAAGTTATGAATACGCCGTCCGTGAACAAGAAACGACGACAGCTTAATCACGTCAGCAACGCAAGGCGCCTATCGATCATCGATGGGGCGCCTTTTTGGTGGAAGCGAAGATTTTTCAATCACCTGCTTGACCGTAAAGCGAGCGACTCGTGTACAATAGAGATTGTACATAATGGAAAGGGGGACTTTGAATGCCATTGACTGCATTCCTACACACGCACGTCACGAGCTGGATTTTATTACTCGTCTTGTTCGCTGTCGCCTACGTCGGCTATAAGAACGCGAACAAGAGCGGGAAGATTGCCCACATGGTGTTTCGACTCATGTTGCTCGTCGCGTTCGGCACAGGACTTTATTTGTATTTACAATTGAACGGTGGTGGCATGTTCTATCACGTGAAAATCACGGTCGGACTGCTCACGCTCATCTTCGGTGAGATGACGCTCATCCGTGTGAAGAAGAAAAAACCAGCGAACGCGATGTTCGGCGGTTTCGTCGTACTTGCACTCGTGACGATTTTCATCGGCTATGCGTTGCCATACGGACAGTCGTTCTTTAGCAATTTCATTTAAGGTTGATTCCCATTCCGCACATTGGAGTGGGATTTTTTTGTTTGTCCGTAAATTATTAGGGGAAAATAAAAAAATCAGTGATAACGATGATGAGGTGAAATGATGGAACAACAAATGAATGAATGGTCACGCGTCTTGCACGCGCGAAGATGGATGAAACAAACGGAATCGTTCCTGCCGCTTTGGCACGGATATATCGGCTATAAATATGGATTGTTCGATGCACTCCAAGGCGGTGCCAGCTTTGCGGAGATGACGCTTCGCTTGAAGCAACCGTTGACGAAGCTCGCGCTGGAGCGTTGGCTTGAAGTGGGGGTCGCCGTTCGTCATTTGAAGAAGAGAGGCTGGCGTTACTTCCCGACACGTAGTTTGAAATATCAATTGTCGCATGAGGATGAGCGCAGTATCGGTTTCATGCTGCAAGAGATGATGGAGCTGCATATCCCGGCGCTCATCGCTTACCCTGACTTTTTAGAGTCGGGCAAACAGAAGACGTTCGATGGGGCGACGCATGGACAGGTCGTTGCACAGACGTCGACGCTCGTCGAGACGGTCGCTTTCCCAGTCGTTCAACAACTGTTGCGTCAGGCCGACGTGAAGACGATGCTCGATATCGGATGCGGGCACGGTGGTTACTTGCGTAAACTGCATGGCCTCGAACCAGAGTGGAAGTTGACCGGGATTGACTTAGAAGAGGACGTCATCGCCGAAGCCCGGGAGCAGGATGAGTCAGGCGATATTCGTTACGAAGTGGCCGATTTCATGGAATGGGATCATGAGGACCGGTTCGATGCCGTCATGATGAATAACATGCTCTATTACTTCTCGCCAGAAAAACGAATCGAATTGCTCGAACGGATGCTCGAGAACCTCGAGGCGTCCGGTGTCGCCGTCCTCGTCACTCCGCTCGCAGAGACGCCGCTCGGCTCTCGGTTTGCCTCGGCGTTCAATGCGTTCATGACCCTCCACGACAACTTGCATCCGTTACCGACAATTCGAGAGTTGCGCCGTCAAATGCAGCAAGTCGGCTTTGAAAATATTCGCTTTATCCCATTCATCCCGGAAGGATCATGGTATATCGTCATTGCCGAGCGCGGCAATTGACACATGGCGGACACACGACGAGCCGATTCAAATTTGAACTTGTCTCCAGTCATTTCTATAATGAGATAGAAGCATAAGAGACTATTCACATAGGGAGTTGTTCAACGTGTCGGAAAAAAGAGTCGCCGTGATCGGTGCCGGACCAGGAGGACTTGCGGCTGCGATGCTGCTCGCAAGCCGTGGTGTGAAGGTAACAGTATTTGAGAAGCAGGCGTTCGTCGGTGGACGAACGTCTCGTCTTCAAGTCGGAGAATTCGCGTTCGATCGTGGCCCGACTTTTTTAAATATGCCGTATATTTTAGAAGAGATTTTCGAAGAGACGGGTCGCGATTTACATGACTACGTCGAGATGAAACGCCTTGAACCGATGTACGACCTTTATTTCGATCGAGGGAACCGGGTACTGTCGATGACGACCGACCGTGATCAAATGCATCAGGCGATTGAAGAGCAATTCCCTGGGAACGGGGAAGGCTATGAACGTTTCATGGCCGAACAAGCCATCAAGCTGTCGAAGTTGATGCCGGTCCTGCAGACGGCGCATGACAAGCTGACGGATTACGTGGCTACACGCGTCTTGAAGGCGTTGCCGTTCTTGTCGATTGGTAAATCGTTATATGACGTGTTATCGGAATACTTCACGAGCGAGGAGCTGAAGTACGCCTTCACGTTCCAAGCCAAATATTTAGGGATGTCGGCTTGGGATTGCCCTGGCGGCTTCTCGATTTTGTCGTATATGGAGCATGCCTACGGCGTCCATCATCCGATTGGCGGCGTGAACCAACTATGTACAGCGATGGCGCGCGTCATCGAAGAAGAGGGCGGTGAGATTCGTCTCGGAGAAGGCGTTGACCGTCTCTTGCTCGATGGGAAGCGTGTCAACGGTCTCGTGGCGAACAACGTGCATTACGCGTTCGATGAAGTGATTGTCGGGGCCGATTTCGCCCATGCGATGACGACGCTCGTCCCGAGCGATGCGCTCACGCGTTGGAGTCCGAAACAACTGAAGAAGAAGCGCTACTCGTGTTCGACGTTCATGCTCTATCTCGGGCTCGATCGCGTCTATGACGACGTCGCCCATCACTCGATTCATTTCGCAGACGACTACGAGCGTAACGTGAAAGAGATGACGCAAGACTTGAAGCTGAGTGAAGACTTCTCCTTCTACGTGCAGAACGCGTCAAACATTGATCCGACGCTGGCACCAGCCGGTAAATCGTCACTCTACGTCCTCGTGCCGGTCCCGAATAATCTGTCGAACTTGCCTTGGGAGAAGCTCGAGGCGACGATGACGGAACGTGTCCTCGATGCGCTTGAGACGCGTTCACCGTATCGCGACATTCGTAACCATATCGAGGTCATGCAGCCGCTCACGCCGAACGACTGGGAAGCGTTTGGTGTATATGAAGGAGCCACGTTCAATCTCGGACACAACTTATCGCAGATGATGTATTTCCGTCCGCACAATCAGTTCGAGGAACTCGATCACGTCTGGCTCGTCGGAGGGGGCACTCATCCAGGCAGCGGACTGCCGACGATTTTTGAGTCGGCGCGGATCACGGCGAACCTATTGCGTGACCGGGCAGGTGTCGGCCAATGAACATCAGCTTCGTCGGTGCCGGAATCGGGTCGCTTTACGCGGCCTTGCTCCTGACCCATAAATATCCGTCGCTACACGTGACCATTTATGAGAAAGAATCCCGCGTCGGGGGGCGACTCAATTATGTCGAATTCGAGAACGGCGCCCGCGTCGATGAGGGGCCGACCATCGTCCTGTTACCCGGGAAACTGAAAAGTCAGCTTCAAGAAGCCGGGTTCCCGGAACGTGAGCTCGAACTGCTTGAAGTCGACCCGCTCTATCGCCTCCGTTATGAGGATGGGACGACGTTCTATAAATATCGCGATATCGAGCGCCAGGCGGCCGAAATCGACCGTCTTTTCAACGAGGGTGCCGGATTCAAAAAATATATGGCCCAAAAACGAGAAGAGTATCGCCTCGGCTTCGACGCGTTCTTGGACCGGGGCTATAAGAGCAAGACAGATTTGTTCGAGCCGAAGTTATTGATGCTCCTCATGCGCTTGAAGGCGTATGAGACGGCCCACGAGAACATGAAACGCTTCTTTAAGGACGAACGTCTTCGTGTCGCCTATAGTCTGCAAACGCTCTACATCGGCGGCAACCCGTATGACACGCCATCCCTCTATGGCTTGATTCCGTATCGGGAGCAAGAAGAGGGGATTTGGTACGTCAAAGGAGGATATTTCTCGCTGGCGACGAAAATAGAACAAGAGTTGAAGCGCCGGGGCGTCACGTTCAAGCTGAACGCGAACGTGGAACGCGTCCGCGTCGCCGAAGGTCGGGCGGATGCGGTCGTCGTCGACGGAGTCGTCCATCCGTATGATGCGGTCGTCGTCAACGGCGACTTCCCGCTCATGGAACGCTTGATTGATGGCGTCAAGCCAAAGTCGTATGAACCGTCGAGTGGGACGCTCTTGTTGTATTTTACCGTGAACGGGGACATCGACTTGCCGGTCCACCAATTCGATTTGCCGACTGATTTCGCCGGGTCGATGCGGACCATCTTCGAAGATGGTAAACTGAGCAAGTATCCAGCGATGTATACGTTCAATCCGTCCCTCATCGATGACTCGCTCGCGCCGACGGGGACGAGTGTGCTGTACGTACTCGTACCGGTACCGCGTAAATTGGAACGGAAAGACTTCGAAGCGAGCGGTGCGATCGAGCATTTGATCGGCCGCATCGAACGGATGGTGCCCGATTTCAGAGACCGTGTCTTGGAAATGAAAGTCCGGACGCCGATGGACGCGGAACGATTCGGCTTGTTCGAGGGTGGAAGCTTCGGCATCGCCCCGAAATTGGCCCAATCGGCCGCGTTCAAACCGCAGGCCCGTCCGTATGCCCAGATCGACCGTCTCTATGCGGTCGGGGCATCGGTCCATCCATGCGGAGGCGTTCCGATCGTCATGATCGGCTCGCAACTGTTAGTGAAAAGAATGGAAGAAGAAATGGGGGCATTGTACCATGACGACACAAGAAGCGTATCGTCAATGTGAAGACGTAATGAAAAAAGGCTCGCTCACGTTCTATCGGGCCTTTTCCCTGCTCTCTAAACCTGACCGCCAAGCCGTGGCTGCGGTCTATACGTTTTGTCGGACACTCGATGACGCGGTCGACGAATCTGACAGCCCCGAGGAAAGTTTGACGCATTTTTTGGCCGAGTTCGATCTTTTCTTGGCGGGCGAACCATTGCCGGATGCGCTTTGGGTGGCGCTCGAGGATGTCTGGAAGCGATACGACATGGACGTCGAACCGTTCTTCGAGTTGGCCGAAGGCATGAAATGGGACTTACATAAGACGCGCTATGCGACGCTCGAGGAGACGGAGCAGTATGGCTATTACGCGGCCAGCACCGTCGGCTTGATGCTGTTACCGATTCTCGCGCCGGACGCCGATGCGGCTGGACGCCAGCAATTGAAGCAAGGCGCCATCGATTTAGGAATTGCCATGCAGTTGACGAACATCTTGCGCGACGTCGGGGAAGACCTCGATCGGGACCGGATTTATGTGCCCCAATCGTTGCTCGCCGAGTTCGGTGTCGCGGAAGCCGATTTGTTTGCGCGGCAAGTGACTCCGGCGTTCATCGACGTCTGGGAGACAGTGGCCCGTCGCGCGGAAGCGTTATACAGCAGCGCCCGGGAGACGCATCACTTGTATCCTGTGACGAGCCGGAAGCCTGTCGCGGCGGCAGCGCTCCTCTATGAAGGAATTTTAGATGCGGCCCGGCAGAACGGGCATGACGTCTTCACGAAGCGGGCGTATGTCTCGACGATTCAAAAAGGCAAACTGTTGACCAGATTATAAGCAAGGGCGGTCGTCTTGAGACGGCTGCCTTTTTTGCGCACAAAAAAACCACTTTTGGCGGGGGACCAAAAGTGGTGTAAGCGTTATGTGATTCGTTCATCGGGGAAACGAACGAATCGGACGTGATGAACCCTAAAGATGTGCCTCGTTTCATGGGGAATGAAACAATGGGGCATCTTCGCTGAAGCAGGATGCTTGATGGACTAAGGGGGAACATCAGATGCATGCTGTTCCAGCTGCGGGATACGAGTGGGGAAACTCGCTCATCACTTTTTTCTCGGGTGTGACAAGTTCAAAACGCGATAGGCTCGGGGAAGCCATTCGATCGCTACAGGTGTAACTAACGTTACAAAACTGCTTGAACTCGAATATGATATTATCACGTCTGTCCCGTGTCGACAAGTGTCGAATCCTCTGTTCACAAAATGTTCAAATTGTCAGAGGTATGTCCTCTAACATCGATCGCGCCGCGAATTGTCCTGAAAGCGTCACCATCGGGCTACCGCCACCAGGGTGGGTCGAACCGCCCGCAAACCAGATGTTTGAGACGTCTTCGGAACGGGCCGACGGACGGAAGAACGCTCCTTTTTTCGAGTTGGCCGACGTCCCGTACAACGCTCCGTAATAGGCGTAAAAATCACGGGTCAAATCGAGTGGAGTGACGCGGCGATGGAACAAGACATCGCTGTCTTCCCAATCGACACCGAACGTGCGGAGCCGTCGACGAATCAAATGCTCATACGTCTCGGCATCGATATCGGTCATATGGGCCGGCGCATTGACGAGGATGAACAAGTTATCGCCTGCTTCTCCCATTGACGGGTCGGTATGGGCCGAGTTCGAGATATAGATCGTCGGCTCATCGGCATAGCGTTCCTCTTCAAACAAGGCCCGGAACTCGGCCTCGTAGTCGTCTGAGAAATAGACGTTGTGGTGGGCGAGGTTCAATCGTTTGTTCAAGCCGATCATGATGACGAAAGCGGACACCGATGGCTCGATCGTGTCGCGTGTCGGTACCGGGAACGAGGGACGGTCCATGGCGTCGACGAGACGCGGATATTGCGTGAGCAGTTCCCCGTTCAGAAGGACGGCATCGCAAGACATGACCTCTTCGTGGTCGATGACGACCGCATGGGCCTTCCCGTTCGTCACTTCGATTTTCGTCACCTCATGGCCGAGCCGGAACTCGACACCGAGCTCGCTCGCCCGTTTCGCGAAGCCTTTCGCGATTGTCCAGTTCCCGCCTTTGGCGAAATAGACGCCGTCATTCAGCTCGAGATGCGAGATGAGCGCGAACGTGCCCGGTGTGACGTAGGGGCTGCTGCCGATATACGTCGCATACCGGTCGAGCGCTTGGATGATGCGCGGGTCCTTGAAGTATTTTTTATGGAGCGCATGCAGGCTCTTGAGCGGATGCACTTTCATCATGTCGGCCCAAAGACCGGTATCGATTTTCGAGTCCATCCGCGTGAAGAAGCGGTGATTGGCAATCTCGAACAGTTTTTCCGCCTCGTCTAAGTAAGCGGCCAATTGATTTTTATCGGCTTTATCGCCGGTCAGACGGCGCACCTCAGCTTCCATTTTTTCGCGGTCCGAATCGAATGTGAACGTCGAACCGTCGGAGAAGTGGTTGACCGTGTGCGACTCGAGTTTGACGAGCTCAAAATAGTCATCCGGGTTGGCGCCGCTGTTGCGGATGACGGAGCGGAACACGTCCGGCATCGTAATCGTATTCGGTCCGAAGTCGAAGCGGTGTCCATCGGTGATAATCGGCATGAGCTTCCCACCGACATGCTCATTCTTTTCAATGACGGTCACGTCGTAACCGCGGGCGGCCAAGGTGACGGCGGCACTCAAGCCGCCGAGACCGGCCCCGATAATGGCGATATGTTTCATAGTATGCCTCCTAATTATTGATACGTCCGGCCTTTCCATGAAATCGGCTTCCGTCGCCATTTGCGCACGACCGCGCTCGACAAGAGGAGCAAGTAGGCGATGAGACTGAACGGGTGGAGCCAAAACTGGCGGCCACCCGATTTGACATCGATGGCGAGGCGCGCGAGCAAAACGAACGCGCACGCCAAGAATGAAATCCAGTCCATGCGGACGAGAAAGACGATGAAAGCAGACAGCTGGATGCCGTAGTAGAGAAAGAAATAAAGGGCGATGCCCACTGCTTCATTCATTCCCTTGAATACGTTCTTTGAAAACCCATTCCAGACTTCTTCATTCGTTGCATACATGTCACACGTGATATACGGCGAGACGTTGACGAGCGACGTGATCTTTTTCCGACGTTTGAACTCGCGGCAGAGATCGATGTCGTCAATCAATGAATCATGAATCGAGGCGTGCCCTCCGACATCCTCGTAGCTCGCCCGCTCGACGAGGACGTTCATCCCGTTGGCCGCGGCGAAGGCAGGATGACGGACTTTTCGCCAAAACAGGGGCAAATGCTGGGCGATTAAGACGTGCTGCATCGGAATCAACAGTTTGCCGAGCCAAGTCGGTGTCGGGAAACGGGGGAAGCCGGACAAGAAGACCGCTCCTTCGCGGGCGAGTGTGCCGTGAAGTCGACCGATGAACGTCGGGTCGATCGTCACGTCGGCATCGAGGAACAATACATACGGCTCGGTCGTCCGGGTCGCCAACTGATGGCATGCATGGACTTTACCGGCCCAGCCTTCCGGGAGCGGCACCCCACGGAAGATGGTGAAGCGGGAATCGCCCGCAATCGCTTGAACGAGCGCCTCATATGTACCGTCCTCGGACCGGTCCTCATACAAATAAACGTGACATTCATCCGTCAAGGCTGCCTTTAAACTTGTGACGAGTTTCGGCACGTTCCGCTCCTCGTTCCGAAGCGGGATGCAAATCGCGGTCGAAGGGACAGGGGCCGGAGCGGTGAGCGGCCGGAGGAATAGCAAGTTCACCAGCGTGAAGACGAGCATCAGGGACGTGATGACGAACAGAATCATGAGCGGCCTCTTCCGAGTTGGAGCACGTGCTCTGTCCAATCCGCCAAGCTGCGCTTCGGAGGGAACAGCTCGATATAGCGGTCGGATTGTGCGATCACGTCGTCGCGCGTATCGTCATATAGTCGCTCAAGTGCTTTGGCGAGCTCTTGTTTTTGGTCACGTCGCGTCTTAGAGACGACCGTATGGTTGCGGAACCGCACATAGACGAGCGGGGCGGCGTGGGACGCGAACGTATAATAGATGGCGCACAACCGGACTTCTGGATTGTGAATCAGCATCGTTGCACCGGAACCGATCTCGAGCGGGCGATGCTCCTGTGGATACTCACGTCCTTGCGGGAACACCCAGACGGACTTGCCAGCGAGTAACAGCCGATTAGCATAGTCGAGCGAGGCGCGCACGTCCGATAGTTTGCCTTTTTTGATGGAGAACGCACCTAAGTGGCGGAAGAACGGGAAGCGGCGCAGTCCATCCTCATCCATCAAGACGTGGACGTCGTGACGCAAATAATATTCGTTCAACATGAGCAGAATCATCCCGTCCCACCACGAGCTGTGTGTGCTCAAAAACAATCCAGGTGTCGGCACGTCATCGGTCCGGACGTGAATCGTATGGAAAAACGGACGGATTTGACGCTCTTTGACGAACGTCGAGAACAGGTTATTGAACCATTTCTTTTTGCTCGCTTCGATCATGACGGCTCCTCCGTTCTATCAAGATGAGACCTGCGGCGGTCACGAGGCTGAGGACACCGATCCCGTAGAGACCGGCGTTGACGGCCGTGACTCCGAACAAGGCGTGAAGCATGACGAACAAATAACGGCCGTGCCCGAGCAACATCGGTTCCGCCTCGACTTCAAACCGGTCGAGTAACCAAGAGAAAATGAGAGACAGTCCGAACCAGCCGACGAAGTTTTGCGTCGGGATATCATAATACAAACCGTCATTGGCCCATTCCCAATAGCCTTTCACGTTCGCGGCGACCGGATCGATTGCCATGTCGAGCCAAACAGCGAGGAATGGGACGAGCCAGAGCGTGCGGTTCTTGAACGAGAACAAGCGGGCGACGGCAAAACTCGAGCCGATGACGGCGAGCCAGGCTGCACCGATTGTGACCGGTACACCGAACACGGTCGGACCGAACGCCTCGGCGTAGATATACTCGCTGAACGGGAACCCGGTTTTGACACCGAGCGTCTCGACAGCGATTGAGCCGAAGAAGATGAACGGGACAATCCAGCGGGCGTGGCGGACGCCGTCCGCGATCACCCAACCACCGATGGCCCCAGCGAGCCATAAGAATACCGGGTTTGCCCATTCGAGCCAACTCGGCAACAAATCAAAGCCAACGAGGACGACCCCGATGACATACCAAACTAAAAACCATTTCCAAATCCATGGATACACTTTCATTTCATCACCTCTATTACCATTCTAGAGAGGTTTGTGACATCCGTCTAATAAATGCATGCAAAAAAAGAGCCCCTCGAGAGGGACCCATCAATTCGCCATCCGTTTTCGTTTCTTGACGAACGAGAAGGCGATGAATAAGACGTAGAATGTGACGGCGATGAACCAGAACGACGGCCATTCTTTCCACCGGGCGAAAATCATGTACGTCAAGTAGATGAGACTGACTGTGATGATGAACGAATGGCGCGGGAGCGGCACATCTTTGAAACTCGGGATACGCACGCGGCTGACCATGAGCAGGGCGAGACCCGTGAAAAAGATTGGGGTGAGCAGTTCATTAATCTGGTCCCCGAACGTCGTCACGACGGCGAGCAGTCCGCCGGCCGCGGTGATCGGGACGCCTGAGAAGTAGCTGGCCGTGACGTTCGTCGCCGATAAGTTGAAGCGGGCCAAGCGGTAGGCGCCGAACAGCGGGAATAGGGCGGCGAAGAAGAGGCCGTAATTGCCGTAATCGATAAAGAACGTGTAGTAGGCGAGTAACGCCGGGGCGACCCCGAACGTGACGACATCGGCGAGCGAGTCGAGTTCTTTCCCGAAGTCACCGGCCACTCCGAGCATACGGGCCAGCCGTCCGTCGAGACTATCGAGCATCATGGCGATGATAATCAGTAACGTCGCGTTCGAAAAGTCGCCGCGCGCCGCATAGACGATGGCCAAGACGCCACAGAACAAGTTGCCGAACGTAAATGAGTTAGGAATCCACGAGCGGATTCGTTCTTTCCACATAGGTATTGCCTCCATCTTTGTTATTGAGTGAACCAGCGACCGTCCGTGAATCCGAGCAAGTCAGCCGGAGCGAGTTCGAGTTGATAGCCGCGTTTTCCGGCCGAGATGATAATCGTGTCTTTTTGTTTGGCGCTGTCGTGAAGAAACACAGGGAATCGTTTCTTCGCACCAATCGGCGAGACCCCGCCCCGGATGTACCCGGTCAGTGCCTCGAGTTCCTTCACCGGTACGGGCGAAGCCTTTTTGGCGCCCCAGGCTTTTGCGGCCGCTTTTAAGTCGATATCGAGCTCTCCTGAAATCAAAAAGAAGGCGAATCGGCGTTGCTCGTTCTCGAGACAAATCGTTTTATACAGTTGGTCGAGCGGTTTACCGAGTGATGCGGCGACATGCTTGGCCGAGACGTCGGACTCGTCCACTTCATATGTGTGATACGTGAACGGGACGTTCCGTTGTTTCAGTTGTCTTGCGGCGTTTGTCAGTTGCATCGGTCCCACCCTTTCGTTGAACGACTCTTTTAAGAATAGCAAATAGTGGTAGCGTCGGGCAATCGAACTCGGAAAGTTTTCATGACAAGAAGGAAACAGAATCCATGATAGAGAAATGAATAGTGATTCATTTTATCATGAAGGGGGAAATTAGGATGGAAACGATTCAACTGGAACAGCGGAACGGGGTCGGCTGGCTGAAATGGGACCGGCCGGAAAAATTGAACGCATTAAATGAGACGTTGCTTCGCGAGGCGAGGGAAGCGATGGAGCAGCTCGTGGCGGATGAGGCCGTCCACGTCATCGTGCTCGTCGGGCAAGGACGTGCCTTCTCATCGGGACAGGACTTGACGATTGAGAGTGACGCCGACTATGGAGTGTATTTAGAAGAGGTGTATCATCCGCTCGTGCGGGCGCTTGCCGACTGTCCGAAACCAATCATTGCCGGCATTCATGGGGTCGTCGCGGGGGCGGGTCTCAGTCTGGCGCTCGCCGCGGACGTCCGGCTCGTCGCAAGGTCGACGAAGTTCAGTTCGGCGTTCATCAAAATCGGTCTCGTCGCCGACGCCGGGGGACCATACCATTTACGACGCTTGATGAGACCAGATCTCGCGCTCGCTTGGATGTGGAGCGGCAGCACGATTGACGCCGAACAGGCCGAGACGTTCGGTCTCGTCACGGAGCTCGTCGAGGATGAGGCATACTTGGAGCGGTTGACGACATACGCCGAGACGCTCGCAGCCAAGTCACCGACAGCGGTGCAAGGCATGAAGGCGTTGTTCCGAGCCGATTCGTTCGAGGACGGGCTCGAGCAAGAGATTATCTGGCAACGGAAATGTGGGCAGACGGACGTTCATCGCCAGGCGATGCAGGCATTCTTAAATCGATAATCGATAAAAAAAGAAGCGGTCACAGCGACCGCTTCTTTTTGATTGGTTATGAAGTTGGCTTCGGTTCGAACTGGAAGCCTTTTTGTTGCCACGTCCCGTATTTCCAGCGCCGGAAGGCGAAGAAACCGCGGAACCACTCGTCGAGTGAGAAGGCGAGCCAAATCCCGAGGACGCCGAGCCCCATCTGGAGACCGAACAAATAACTGAAGACGACGGCGACGCCCCACATCGAGGCGATTCCAATCATGACCGGGAAGCGAACGTCGCCGACCGACTTGAGCGAGCCCATCAAGACGATGTTCATGGCACGACCTGGCTCCAGGATGAGCGTCGCCCATAAAATCGGTACGCCGACGGCGATGATGTCCGGGTTCGACGTGAACAGGCCGAGCAACGACTTACCGAAGACGGCAAGTCCGAGTGAGGCCACGAGTGATGCGAACATGGCGAGCTTCAACGTCTTGACGGCGCGGGTATACGCCTCTTTAAACCGTTTCCCGCCGATGTCACGGGCAATCAACAGCTGCGTCCCTTGCGCGACGGCGACCGTGAACAAGAAGGCGAGCATCGACAGGTTCATGACGTAGACGCGGGCGGCGAGGGACGCCTCACCCATCGTGGCGATGAAACCGGTGATGATGATTTGTGAGAACTGATACGACAAGTTCTCTCCGGCCGATGGTACCCCGATTTGGAGCAAGGCACGGATATCATCGCGTTGCGGCTTAATCAATTCTTTGAGCGGGAAGCGGAGCATGAGTCGCTTCTTGACGATCCAGAACAAGAGTACCATCGCCGAGAAACGGGCGATGACGATGGCCCAGGCGACACCGGCGACACCTGTCACCGGGAGGCCGAACCAACCCATGACGGCGATCATGGCTCCGATGGCCGTGATGATATCGATGAGAAGAGTCGCGAGCATCGCATGTTTCGTCATCCCGTGACTCCGGAGGACGGAACTGAGCGCCATGATGAGCGCCTCGGTGAAGAGCGACAACCCGACGATTTGTAAGAACAAGAGACCGTGGTCGAACAGCTCATCCGATAGACCGAACAGGCGAAGGAACGTCTCACCGAACAAGAACACGACGGCGACCATGATCACACCGAGCCACATGTTCAAGCTGACGGCAGAACGGGCGAAGTCACGGCTCTTCTTCATCCGATTGGCGCCGATGGCTTGACCAATTAAGATGGTCGCGCCGACCGACGTCACGCTGAAGACGATTAAGAAGACGTTCAAAATTTGGTTGGCGACGCCGACGGCAGAAGCGGCGGCATCAGAGTAATGGGCAAGCATGAGCGTGGCGATAATCCCGGTCCCCATATGGAGCGCGAGCTCGATGAAGATTGGCCACGATATTTTAAATAAACTGAGCTGTTCGGTGTTTTTATTCGGCATGTGTATTCTCCCTTGTTTCTACAATTCTCTCTATGAAATATTTACGTTGTCAAAATCACAAGGGTCATGTTACTCCTTTTGAAATGAAAAAGAAAGGGATTTAGCAAATTATTTTCAACAAAAAAACACCCGCCGAGACGGGTGCAAAACCGAATTTATTTCATTTTCAAAATCGTCGCGCTGAACGGTGCGAGCTCGACTTCGAGTGAGTCTACATCGCGGTCGTGAAGCAAATCGTAAGCGCTTCCTGTATGCCAGAGCGGGTTCAGCTTCGATACCGTCTCTGAGTTATTGAAGTATATCAAATACGTCTCGTCTTTCGTGCAGCGTTCGACGATGAGCGCGTTCGACTCGTCATCGACGAGGTTGAAACGATACGAGCCGGCGTTGGCGAGCACCGGGTGCTCTTTACGAAGGCGAATCAATTTTTGGATATAGCGGAACAGTTCACGGTCTTCCTGCGTCTCATCCCACGGCATGCAACGGCGGCAGCCCGGGTCTTGTTCACCCTCGAGACCGATTTCATCACCGTAATAGATACATGGGCTGCCCGTGTACGTGAGCATCGACGTCATGAGCAACTTGAACTTCCCTTTATGCCCTTTTGCCCGAGTGAGGGCGCGCGGGGTGTCGTGCGAGTCGATCAAGTTGAACGTCACTTCGTTCACGTTCGTCGTGTTCATCATCTCGACGCGCGTCAATTCATCCCGGAACTCGGAAGCGGACGTCCGGTCGAGCGCGAAATAGTTAAGGCTCGCGTTCGTGAACGGGTAGTTCATAACCGCATCGAACTGATCGCCTTGAAGCCACGGCTGCGCGTCATGCCAAATCTCACCGAGGATGTACGCATCCGGATTCGCTTGTTTGACCGTTTTACGGAAATCGCGCCAGAACGCGTGATCAACCTCGTTGGCCACGTCTAACCGCCATCCGTCGATGCCGAATTCTTCGACCCAGTAGCGGGCCACTTCTAATAGATAAGCTTTCAACGCCGGGTGCTCCGTATTGATTTTCGGCATGTTTTTTTCGAACGCGAACGTGTCGTAGTTCGGCTTCGGCGTCGTCTCGATCGGGAAGTCACGAAGATAGAACCAGTCCCGGTACTCTGACTGTGGTCCTTTTTCGACGACGTCTAAGAACCAAGGGTGGTTGTAGCCGACATGGTTGAAGACGGCGTCGAGCATGACTTTGATACCGTTCTCGTGCAGAAGATCGACGAGTTGTTTGAACTGCTCTTTCGTTCCGAACTGCGGATCGATTTCCATATAATCGAGCGTGTCGTATTTATGGTTCGTCGTCGCTTTGAAGATCGGGCAGAAGTAAATGCCGGTGATGCCGAGGTCGACGATGTGGTCAATATGATCGATGATTCCTTGGAAGTCGCCACCGAAGAAGTTGGTGACCGTCGGCTCGGTACTATTCCATGGGAGCGTGCCTTCGGGGTCGTTAGAAGGGTCACCGTTCGCGAACCGGTCCGGGAAGATTTGATACCAGACCGTATCCTTCACCCACGATGGGGCGTGGAAGATGTCGACCGGGTTGATGAACGGGACGCAGAAATAGTAGCCCGTGTCATCGAGCGGCTTATCTTCGAACCAACCTTTTTCCGTATAGACGGCCGTCTCATTGCCGTCATGGAGACGGAAGCCGTAACGGAGCCGGCGGAATGGCGGCTTGATGGCGATGAACCAATAGTCGTATTGGTCGTCGTGTCCGATCTTTTCCATCGGTGTCTCGAACGTGCGCCAAAAGCTCGGCTTGTCCGGATCGAAGTTCCACATGGCCGGGTCTTCCGAATGCCAGTCGTACGGGTCGTTCCAAATTAAGTCAACAGATTGGATATCATTTCTTTTCGTATGGAATCGAATATGTATCGTTTCTCGGTCGTACTTGTACACGAAAGGGGACATGGCGCGGTGGTAGATGGCTTCTTTGATCATGGGTTTGAATTCCTTTCTCTATTAAGAGTTATAACCATTTTACACTGTCTGTTCAGAAAAGAAACAACAGTTGTGAAAACGTTTGCTCAAGCAAAGGGTAATAAAGCGTTTACATTTTGTCAATCGTTCGATTCCTTGTTTCATAAGAAAAACACCTACAAAAAGTTCAAAAAGAGATAAATGGGACAACAGCAGGAAAAATTCCTAAAAAAAAAGTCTTGTAAAACGCTTACACAACTGTATAATAAAAATTGAGGTGAGGATGCAAACGTTTTCACTAACCTACTGATTCTGTAGCGGAGTTGTTTAAAATCAGTAGGCCAGTGCGATTGCGCAAATCTGACCATACTATTCCTTGGGGAGGTTTTTCATCATGAAGATGAAAAAAATGGTAGCAGGACTTTCAACGGCAGTATTCGCTTTCGGTGCACTTGCTGCATGTGGTGGCGGTACGGACAACGGTTCTACTAACGAAGGCGGTTCTTCTAGCGAGAACAAGCCAGAAAAAATCGTAATTTGGGAAGATATTGATAAGTCGGAAACGACGAAAGAAGTTGCGAAGGCGTTTGAAGAAGAACACGGCGTCGCAGTTGAAGTCGTTGAAGTTCAAATGACGGATCAAAAAGACAAGTTGGCGCTTGATGGCCCATCTGGTAAAGGTCCTGATATCGTTCTCGTACCACACGACCAAATCGGAACGATCGCTGATCAAGGTCACTTGGCTCCACTTACGGATGAAGGCGCACTTGAAGCGTTCACAGACGCTTCGAAATCGGCTGTTATGTTCGACGGACAAGCTTACGGCTATCCGAAATCAGTTGAAACACCAGTCCTCATGTACAACAAGGATTTGGTATCAGAAGCTCCTGCTTCAATGGACGACTTGTACAAGTTGTCTACAGATCTTAAAGATAAAGGCGAGTACGGCTTCCTCGGTCTTTGGGATAACTTCTACTTCGCTCACGGTGTAGTGGCTGGCTTCGGCGGTTACGTCTTCAAAGAAGACGGCGGCGCGCTCGACCCAACCGACATCGGATTGAACAACGAAGGCGCAGTTGAAGGCTTCGACTACATCGGCAAATGGTACCAAGAAGGCCTCTTCCCTAAAGGGTTGATCGGCGAGTCTGGTGGCCAAGCGATGGACCAACTCTTCACTGAGAAGAAAGCACACACAGTCATGAACGGACCATGGGCCGTAGATGGTTACGAAGATGCCGGCGTCAACCTTGGAGCGTCTGCATTGCCGACACTTCCAAACGGTGAGCCAATCAAGACGTTCATGGGCGTGAAGACATACGCACTTTCTGCTTACACAGAAAACCAAGAGTGGGCTGAAATGTTCCTCGCAGAACTTACGAACGAAGAGAACGCATTGAAGATGTTTGAAGCTTACAACGAGATCCCACCAGTAGCAGCACTCGAGTCGAACGAGACAATCACGTCGAACGAAGTTGCGAAAGCGGTATTCGATCAAGCGACGAACGCAATCCCAATGCCTAACATTCCTGAAATGGGACAAGTTTGGGAGCCAATGGCACAAGCACTTCAGCTCGTAGCAACTGGCAAGCAAGATGCACAAAAATCAGCTGACGATGCTGTTAAAGTCATCGAGCAACAAATCCAAGCAAACAACCAATAAGGATATGAAATGATGGGGTACGCCGACTGGCGTTCCCCCTCATTTTCTAGAATTGAGCAAACGCTTGCTCGATTGATTTGCTCAAATTGAAAGGAGAAATTGAGGATGGCTTCAATCGCGAACCCTAAAACGCCGGAACAACGTCCGGAAAAACCGACCAATCATGCTCGGAACGCCGCATTACTTTCGATCATTCCGGGAGCCGGTCAATTCTATAACAATCAAAAAGCGAAAGCGATCGCTTTCTTTATCGTCATCATGTCTTATTTTGCAGTAAACTACGATCTCTTTTTCAAAGGAGCGGGCGCAGGACCTGGCGACCGTGGTGGCCTTTGGGGATTGATCACGCTTGGCGAAGTGGCAGGACCTCGTAACGACCACTCCATCTTCTTGATGGTAGAAGGGATTGTCGCATTAATCTTACTTTTCTTCGGAATCGCGTTCTACATCTGGAACATTCGTGACGCCTACCGAGTCGGTCGCATTCGTGATCAGCACCTAAACGTCCCAACGTTCCAAGTGCAACTCCGCAACTTGCGCGACCATGGATTCCCATACTTGATGTTGATCCCGTCGCTCATCTTGCTCGTCTTCACAGTCGTATTACCACTCATTTTCACATTCTTGATCGCGTTCACGAACTATCGTTACAACAACGCACCACCGGCAAAACTTGTCGAGTGGATCGGGTTTGAGAACTTCACACGAATTTTTGAAATCGACATTTGGCGCGACACATTCGTCGGCGTTCTCGGTTGGACACTCGTCTGGACGGTCGCTTCGACGGTCGGTGTCATCGCGATCGGGATTTTCCTCGCGGTCCTCTTGAACCAAGAAGGCCTTCGCTTCCGCCGCTTGTTCCGCTCGATTTTGATTTTGTCATGGGCCGTTCCAGCGTTCATCACAATCTTGATTTTCCGTTCGATGTTCAACGAATCGTTCGGTGTGTTCAACACGACGATCCTTCCAGCGTTCGGACTTGATCCGATCAACTGGATGACCGATCCGACGGCGACACGCAGCGCGCTCATCTTGATTCAATGGTGGCTCGGCTTCCCGTTCATCATGACGCTCATGACTGGGGTATTGCAATCGATCCCTGGCGACTTATATGAAGCGGCAACGATTGACGGTGCGACCATCTTTGACAAGTTCCGCTTGATTACGTTACCGATGCTCTTGTTCGCAACAGCACCGATTCTCATCACGCAGTTCACGTTCAACTTCAACAACTTCAACATCATCTATCTCTTTAACGGCGGTGGGCCGGCTGTACCGGGACAAACTGCCGGTGGTACCGATATCTTGATTTCATGGATTTACAAATTGTCTCTCGGAGCCAACCCGCAATACGGACTTGCGGCTGCGATCACGCTCATTTTGTCATTCTTCATCATGACACTTGCCGTCATCCAGTTCCGTCGGACAAAATCTTTCAAAGACGAGGATATGATTTGATATGAAAAAACAAAAACGAATCAATTTGGCGTTCTCTTATGTCATCTTGACGCTTGCGTCGATCATCATTCTCTATCCAATGCTTTGGGTGGTAGGGACGTCATTCAACCCGGGTCGTACCATCACGTCAAAAATCATTCCAGAAAATCCGACGTTCATTCACTATAAAAACTTGTTCGATCTAACGATTTCGGATTATAGTTTATGGTATGTGAACACGTTGAAAATCGCTTTCATTACGATGGCGCTCGCTGTCATCTTGGTGACGATCACTGGTTATGTGTTCTCGCGCTATCGTTTCGTCGGACGGAAGAACTCGCTCGTCTTGTTCCTCGTCTTGCAAATGGTGCCGCAATTCGTCGCCATCATCGCCATCTACGTATTGCTCAACATGCTCGGTCTTCTCGACACGCACACAGCGCTCATTCTGCTGTATGCCGGTGGCGCGATTCCGATGAATACGTACTTGGCAAAAGGTTATTTCGATACGATTCCGAAAGAGCTCGATGAAGCCGCTCGGATGGATGGTGCCGGTCACCTTCGTATCTTCTGGCAAATCATTTTGCCGCTCGCGAAGCCAATCGTCGCAACGATCGCCCTCTTCAACTTCTTGGGCCCGTTCAACGACTTCATCTTGGCATCGCTCGTCCTTCGGACACCAGAGAAACAGACGCTCGCGGTTGGTCTTTACAACATGATTTCTCGACAGTTCGACAACAACTTCACGTTGTTCGCGGCAGGCGCCGTCCTTTCGGCCCTCCCAATCGTTCTCTTGTTCTTCATGTTCCAACGCTACTTCGTCTCGGGTCTTACTGCCGGTGGTACGAAAGGATAATACTCACTTAAGGGGGAAGCGATATGAGGCGAGGCGTCGTGCTCGTTCTTCTGTCGCTTCTTTTGTTTCCAACAGTCGTCGGAGCGAAAGAAGCAGCATCGTGGGAACAGGAACGCATGTACTTTATCATGGTCGATCGGTTCGTTGACGGGAATCCGGACAACAATGACCAGGTCGATCAGAATGACCCGAAAGCCTTTCATGGGGGCGATATCCGAGGCGTGATTGAAAAACTTGATTACATCGAGTCGCTCGGATTCACGTCAGTCTGGTTGACACCGGTGTTTGAAAACATGCCGGACGGCTATCACGGATATTGGATTAAAGATTTTTATAACATTGATCCTCAATTCGGGACGAAAGAAGATTTGCAAGAACTCGTCGACGAGGCCCATAAACGGGACATGAAAGTCATCCTCGACTTCGTCGTCAACCACGTCGGTCCGAAACATCCGTGGGTCGAAGAACGACCGGACTGGTTCCATGACGAGTTGCCGATCGTGCTTTGGAACGATCAAGAACAAGTCGAGACGCACTGGCTATTCGATTTGCCGGACTTCAAAACGGAAGACCCGGAAGTGAAAGACTACTTACTCGAGGCGGCCACGTATTGGATTGAAGAGACCGGCATTGACGGCTATCGTCTCGATACGGTACGTCACGTCGACAAACCGTTTTGGGAAGACTTCGTTAAAGCGGTGCGGGCCGTCGACCCCGACTTTTATCTGTTGGCCGAAGTGTTCGATCCGGATCCACAGTACATCGCGGAATATGATGACCTAGGCTTCAACAGCATCACGAACTTCACGTTTTACGACCGCGTCTCGAAGACGATGACGCAAAAGTCGGCGAGTGTAGACGAAATCGACGTGGCCGCCAGCTACGCCGAGACGTTCTTCAACGACCCGAACCAAATGGCGACGTTCCTCGATAACCACGACGTAGAACGATTCATGCACGTCGCGGAACTCGGCGGGGCCGAGTCGGCCGAGCGTCGCCTACGCCTCGGATTGTTCGCCCTTTATGCGTCTCCAGGCATGCCGATCGTCTTCCAAGGGACGGAGAACGCACAAAAGGGCGGAGCCGATCCGGCGAACCGGGCCATGACCGATTTCCCTGGAAATGAAGAGCTCCATGAATACGTCACGATGATGAACCGGATGCGAGAGGAATATCCCGTCTTCGCGACCGGCGAACAACGCATGATCGCCTCGAAAGACGGCATGGCCGTGTTCGAGCGTCGTGACGGCGACGATGTCGCTTTGTACGCTATCAATATGAACGCCGAGGACCGAGAGATTGAATTCGAGGTAAGCGAAGTCGGAGAAGATACACGCCTTCGTGGTCTCTTGTTCTCACAACTTGTCACCGACAAACGTGGCACGTTCACCATCAAGCTCGCAGGAGAAAGCGCGAACGCCTACATCGTCGAGGAATCGGAAGTGAACATGTGGACGATCGGTCTACTTGTCATCGCCATCCCGATTTTCTTGACTGGATTGGTCATGTGGAAGCGTCGCAAGAGCGCGAGCTGACGATACCCTGTGATAGGGAATTATGAATTAACGGAAGCAAGGGGGAGCATCATGCAAATCACGATTAAAGAGGTCGCCAAACACGCCAATGTCGCACCGTCGACCGTGTCTCGCGTCATCGCCAACAGTCCGCGTATCAGTCAGAAAACGAAAGAGCGTGTACGCAGTTCGATGGAAGAACTCGGGTACCATCCGAACATTCACGCGCGAAGTCTCGCCAACCGCTCGACACAGTCGATTGGTCTCGTCATGCCGAGCGCAGCGACGAAAACGCTTCAAAATCCATTCTTCCCTGAAGTATTGCGTGGAATCAGTACGAAAGCCCACCAAAACGGTTACTCGCTTTACATGACGACGGGCGTGACCGAAGAAGAGGTCTTGTCGGGGGTCATCGAGATGGTCCAAGGCCGTCGCGTTGACGGCGTCATCGTCTTGTACTCACGTGAAGACGACAAAGTCGTTCAATATTTACGTCAGACAAAATTCCCGTTCGTCGTCGTCGGGAAGCCGTTTGGAGATGCCTCGTCGATTACGTACGTCGACACGGACAACTATTTGGCCGGGCGTGAAGTGACGAAACACTTATACAACCTCGGCCATCGTTGCATCGCCTTTATCGGGGGATCCGATAAACTCGCCGTCACACAAGATCGTCGCAACGGGTACGCGACAGCGTTGATGGAGGCGGGCATCCCGGTTCGGGAAGACTATATCGCTCGTGCCGAGTTCATGACGAAGGGCGGGGCCAAAGCCGTGCGGGAGTTGCTCCAGTTAGAGGAACCACCGACAGCCGTCGTCGTCAGTGACGATATGATGGCGCTCGGCGTCATCAGCACGCTCAGTGAGATGGGGCTTAAGATACCTGAGGACGTCGCCGTCGTCAGTTTCAACAACGTCTACATCGCCGAACATTCGAATCCGCCGCTCACTTCGGTCGAAATCAACATCTTCGGCCTCGGTTTCGAGGCAACGAACTGTCTGATTGAACAGATTGGAGACAGCGCGCCACCTTACGGGAAACGCGTCATCGTTCCGCATTATTTGGTCGTTCGTCAGTCATGTGGTCAGAAAAAGAAAACTGAAATCGTTGAATGAGGTCAAACCTTCCGTTTCATGCGGGAGGTTTTTTTATGTTCAATCAGGATGCATATAATAGAAGCGGAATCAATCGGTCAAAAGTCATATCGTTACAAATAGATTACAATCGTGAAAGAAATGCATGAAACGGAGTTGCAAGGGAACATCTACATTACCGGCCGAATGGCAGATCATTACGAATCCGCCCAGCCAATAACCAAAAAAATAAAGAATTTGAAAGGGAGATACAATCATGGATAACAAACGTTATGTAGGCACTTACTATCAGGAGTCAGAGCTTGTGTCAAAAATTGATGAGCTTCGCGCCCAAGGGCATCGCGAAGACGATCTGTACGTCGTTGTGAAAGATAAGTCGAACCTTTCGATGGTTCGCGGCGAAACGGATGCAGAAGTAAAAGAAACGAAAGCTTCATGGCTCGATCGTTTCTTCGGAGTAGCAGACGGCGGAGACGAAGTACGTCACACGTTCGATAAACTCGGCTTCTCAGAAGAAGAAACAGCGCGTCATCACCAAGATATCGAGAACGGCGGCATGGTCCTCTTACTCGACAAGAATGACGGCGTGTTTGACGACGGACGTAACGATACGTTCGAAGGCGGCCGCACATCAGCTGGGTACGGATCAGAAGGTAACGAAGCGGGCAATATGACCGCGCGTGACTTCGGAACAGGGACTGGCGTAACCGGTGCCGGCATCGGTGCAACAGGTGCAGGCGTCAACTCGAACCGCTTCAACGATATGGATGAGGACATCCGTAACCGTACAGACTTAACGGACGAACAGAAACTCGAGTTGCACGAAGAGCGTCTCCTTGTGAACAAGGAACGTGTGCAGACTGGTGAAGTTCGCGTCGAGAAAGATGTCGTCGAACGCGAAGAACGCGTCGATGTCGAAGTCGAGCACGATGAAGTGTATGTCGAACGTCGCCGTGTCGAAGGGGACCGTGAAGCGACAGGGCATTCGTTCGATGCGACGACTGACCGCGATGAGATTCGCGTACCGGTCACGGAAGAACGTGTCGATGTGACGAAGAAAGATGTCGTTGCCGAAGAAATCATCGTCGGCAAAGAGAAAGTCAAAGATACGGAAACGGTACGTGAGACGTTGCGTAAAGAAGAAGCGCATATCGAAGGGGAAGACGACGTTCGCCATCGCGATCATGAGCTCGATCGCAAACGTCGCGACGAGCGTGACCGCCTGTAATCGATTGACCAAGTACCTCGACAAGGATGGCTCTCTCTGAGGGACCATCCTTTTTTTCGCCAAGTAACCATAGGAGGAATCAATGCCATGAAACATGCGATTATCTCTGAAGTATTTGACCAGCCGGAGGCGCTGCTCAATCGAACGGTCGATTTGAAACGAGAAGGATACGCCGAAGAGGACATGTACGTCCTCGTCAAACGAGCCGACGTCGCGGACGCGGTCCGACGCCAGTCGAAGTTATATGTGCTCGTCACCGACGAACCGGGTACGGTCGCCTCACTCGTCACATCGAGCGAGCGACCGATTGAACGCTGGCTTGGTAGCATGCGGCTCACGAAGGAGCAACAGGATCGCTTCGCTCAGGAAGTCGAGCAGGGACGACTCTTCTTGTACGTCGATGCCGACCGTGGCGACCAATCGCTTGAGGCCGGCCGCCCGAAAATGAAATCAGAACCGGAGACGGAAGAACAGACGCTTGCCTTGCACGAGGAGCGCTTGACCGTCGAGAAACAAGCCGTTCAAACGGGCGAGGTCGTCATCAATCGACACGTCGCGGAGACAGTTCAAGAGATTGAAGTCCCGGTCCGCAGGGAACAGGTTCATGTGGAGCGGACACCAGGGTCAGAAGACGTGCTCGAGGACTATGACTTTAATCAGCCCGGCATTCGCACGATTGACGAAGGGGACCATCTCCGGATTCAAGTCATCGAGGAACGGGCGTTCATCGTCAAACGTCCTGTCGTCGTCGAAGAGATTATCGTCCGGAAACAAGTGACCGAAGACGTGAAGACTATGACGGAGACGCTCCGTAAAGAAGAAATTAAAGTGACCGAGGTCGGTCAGACCGACGTCACGATTCATGACCAGACAACCCGAAAGGATGAGACACGATGAGCAAACGTCGATTTGTAGACACATACCAAGACGAGGCGGCCCTCGTCGCCAAAATCGATCAATTGACCGAGGAAGGTTATGAGGAGAGCGACTTATATGTCGTCGCGAGAGACAAAGATGACGTCTCGCTCGTCAAACGGAACACCGACGCAAAAGTGGAAGCAGCGAGCGCGAACTGGATGCAAAAGTTCGCGGGTGTGGCCGAAGGTGAGCAGGAAGTGAAGCGGGCGTTGCTCGACCTCGGTCTCGCTGACGACGACGTCAACCGCGCGTATGGCGATATTTTAAACGGAGGCTACGCCTTGGTTCTCGATGAACCGGACACGGGGTTCAATGATGGAAACAACCCGGCGTTCGAAGGGCACGAAGCGAACGCGGCGTTCGGGCGCGACCAAGACAAGTGACTAGAGCACCTACTGCCTTCTTGAAAAGGTGGTAGGTTTTTTGTTTGCTCCAAAAAGTAAGAAAAAAGTTTATGCAAACGATTGCATTCTCGTGCGAGTCGTGTAAAATGAGAGGTGAGATTGAAATACAGCGCTTTCATAGACAAACGGTTGCATGATTCGATTGTCTAATGACGAGTAGCCTTGTAGAGAAAAAGGAGTGGCAGACAGATGAAACGATTGTTTGCAGTCGACGAATGGAAAGTAACGGAAAAAGGCCTACATCCGGAAGAAAATCGCCTGGCGGAATCAATTACCTCGCTCGGGAATGGGCATATGGGGATGCGTGGCAACTTTGAAGAAGAGTATTCAAACGATACACATCAAGGCTTTTACGTGGCCGGTGTTTATTACCCAGATAAGACACGTGTCGGTTGGTGGAAGAATGGTTATCCAGAATACTTCGCAAAAGTATTGAACGCGACGAACGTCGTTGGGCTTCGTGTCGCCATCAACGGGACGCCGGTCGATTTGGCGAAGTGGGAAGTGAAAGACTTTACGCGTGAACTTGATATGCAGCGCGGTGTCTTGACGCGGACGTTCACACTCGTGAACGGGACGGAAGAGACGAACGTCGAAGTCGTCCGGTTCTTCTCAATCGTCGACAAAGAGATTTTGGCGATCCGTTACAACGTCACTCCGGTCAACTACGAAGCGAAAGTCGAATTCACACCTTTCTTGGACGGCGATGTCGTCAACGAAGACTCAAACTACGATGAGAAGTTCTGGTTGCCGGTCGAACACGGGGTCGAAGAGCGTTTTGGGTTCGTGACAACGAAAACGAAGAAGCTCGACTGGCACGTCACGGCATCGATGATTGCTGACCTTGAGGGGGCACGTTGCGAAGTGCTCGAAGCGACGGACCTTTACGTCGCCAACAAGTTCACGGTCACGGCACCAGCTGGTGAGACGGCGACGGCGTACAAGTACGTCTCGGTCGTCACGAACCGTGATTATGAAGTCGAGGCGTTACAATCGGAAGGGATGCAACGTGTCGAGATGGCGTTCGAAAAAGGCTTCGAAACGCTTCTCGCCGAGCAGACGGAAGCATGGCTCGCTCGTTGGGAAGATGCGGACGTCCGCATCGACGGCGACGCTGAAGCGCAGCAAGGTATCCGCTTCAACATTTTCAACATGTATCAGACGTATACGGGCGAGGACTCGCGCCTCAACATCGGACCGAAAGGGTTCACTGGCGAGAAATACGGCGGCGCCACATACTGGGACACGGAAGCGTATTGCCTCCACTTCTACTTGGCGACGACGAAACCGGAAGTATCGTGGAACTTGCTCAAATATCGTCACAACCAATTGCCGCAAGCAAAAGAGAACTCGGTCAAGAACGTCGGCATGGAAGGCGCCCTCTATCCGATGGTGACGATGAACGGGGAAGAGTGCCACAACGAGTGGGAAATCACGCATGAAGAGATTCACCGGAACGGTGCGATCGCCCACGCCATCTTCAACTATACGAACTTCACGGGCGACAAGTCATACCTAGGTCAATACGGACTTGAAGTATTGGTCGAGATCTCGCGTTACTGGGCGAGCCGCGTCAACTTTGTCCCGCACAAAGACGTGTATATGATTCTAGGCGTCACAGGTCCGAACGAATACGACAACAACGTCAACAACAACTGGTATACGAACTTGATTGCCGCTTGGACGCTCGAGTACACGCAAGAAGTGTACAACTATTTGAAAGAAGCAGAGCCGGCGCGTCTTGAAGAACTGATTGCGACACTCGGTCTTTCAGACGAAGAACTCGCGAAGTGGAACGATATCCAAACGAAGATGTACTACCCGAAAGATGACCTCGTCCCAGACGTGTTCATGCAACAGGACGGCTTCATGGATAAAGAACAAATCTTGGTGAAAGACCTCGATCCGAAACATTTGCCGCTCAACCAAAACTGGTCGTGGGACCGCATCCTCCGCTCGAACTTCATCAAGCAGGCGGACGTGCTCCAAGGACTGTATACGTTCAGCGATCGCTTCACGGTCGAACAGAAGCGGGCCAACTTCGACTTCTATGAGCCGCGTACGGTCCATGAGTCGAGCTTGTCGCCTTGCGTCTACTCGATTATCGCAGCCGAAGTCGGCTATGAAGACAAGGCGGTCGAGTTGTACCAACGTTCGGCACGACTCGATCTCGATAACTATAACAACGATACGGAAGACGGGCTTCACATCACGTCGATGGTCGGCTCATGGATGTCGATCGTTCACGGTTTCGCAGGAATGCGCGCCCTTGAGTCGGAGCTCACATTCAGCCCGATGATTCCTAAGGGCTGGAACGGGTACTCGTTCAACATGCTCTGGCGCGGTCATCACTTGACGGTCACGTCGACGCGTGAACAAGTGACGATCAAACAGACAGGTGGCACGGACGTGTCCATCCGCGTATACGGAAACGTCGTCACGGTCCCGGCAAATGATGCCGTGACAATCGAGACGGTGAAAGCGTGACCAAACGCATCAGCTCAACAAGTCGGCCTCGGCCGGCTTGTTTTTTTATGAAGAGCGTAGACACATCCCATTATTTTTATGGTAGGCAGCACTAGAAAACTATGTTATCTTGATTCTTAGCCATTTTTGAAAGGGGAGACAAAACTTGACGGAAGCCGTTAAAGAACACGCTCGCATCGGAATCGTTTCGATTATCGGGGGAGTGTTCGTTGCATTATCCATGACATTATTTTTAATCCCGGCGGGGGTATACTCGACCGGATTTACGGGGCTCGCCCAAATTTTTACGCAACTGTTTGCGGGGACACCGTTTGAGCTCGGGGAAGGGATTTGGTTCTTCGTCTTGAACGTACCGCTGTTGATCGTCAGTTATTTCATGCTCGGCAAGAACATGATGATTCATACATTGATCAGCGTCGCGGCAGTCACCGTGTTCATTCGCGTGCTTCCGCAGTCGTCAATCATTTCGGACGACCCGCTTTTGAACGCTGTGTTCGGTGGGGTTTTGCTCGCCATCGGTTCGGGGATTACGATTCGTTTCGGTGCCTCGACCGGCGGATTCGATATCGTCGCCCTGATCTTAGCGAAGTTCACGAACAACTCGGTCGGCGTCTATCTGTTCCTCATGAACATGATGATCGCGCTTTGGGCCGGTGCGTTGTTCGGTTGGCAGACCGCGCTTTATACGATCGTCTTCTTATATGTGACGTCGAAAGTCATCGATGAGATTTATACGAATACGCAGCGCCAGACGCTCTTCATCGTCACGAGTCATCCGGACGAAGTGACGAAGGAGTTGCACCAGCACGTCTTCCGCGGCATCACGCTCATGCCGGCGATCGGCACATACTCGAAAGTCGAGAAAGCGACGCTCATGATGGTCGCTCAACGACACGAAGTGCGTGAAATCACACGCATCTGTAAAGACGCCGATCCAAGCGTCTTCATCAATATGGTCCCGACTGAAGATGTCGAAGGTGCGTTCCGACGCTAAAATAAACCCCCGCTGAACGCTCAGCGGGGGTTATTGTATAGGTAGAGATCAAACGAGTGTGAGGGGGACGTGTGATGACTGGAGTCAGTATTGCGACGAAATGGGAGTATGAAGCGACATTGGAGTATTATGACGTTAGCGTGGATGAACGGTTCAGTTACCCGTATGGCGAGTATTTCAAGAGGACGCTTGATGATGTCGAACTCGTTTTCTACAGCACCGGTGTGCGGAAAGCGAACGGGGTCGGTGCCAATCAATATATGATGTCTCGTTTCAATTTAATGAAAGTGATTGTGGCTGGCACGTGCGCCGGAATCGACGATACGTTCAACCAGTTGGATATCCTCATCCCTCATCGCGCTGTTCAATACGATTGCACGGTCAAAGAAGTAGAGCCGCTGATCAAGCAATCGTTCATCGTCGACATTGAACTAGCGAACTACGGGGACGATTTTTTGACGGGTACCATTGCGACGGCCGATCGGGCGGTCGTGATGTGGAACGACTACCGGGAACTGAAAGGACACGACATCACCATCGCGGATACGGAAGCAGGCGCCATCGCGTATATCTGCAAGAAAAATGGCGTCGAGTGTATCATTGTCAAAGGAATCTCTGACTTCCCGACGGATGAACGCGACGCGAATCCAGTCGACTCGAACGTAGAACAAATCAATGTGTACATCGCAAACACCCCGAAAGTGATGACCAAGATTTTTGACGACTATTTGTGGCGCTTTATTTGACCAAGGTCAGAATTGAACGCAAAAAACACCGACTGCATGAACAGCCGGTGTGTGGATTATGCTTTGATGCCGAGTTTTTCTTCAAGGTAGATGGCGATGCCGTCTTCCATGTTCGACGCGGTCACTTCATCCGCGACGGCTTTCAACTGGCTGATGGCGTTGCCCATCGCGACGCCGGTGCCGACGTAGTCGAGCATCTCGAGGTCGTTTTCCTCGTCGCCGAACGCGATGATGTTTTTGCGGTTGATACCGAGATGTTTCGATACTTCGCGCAACCCGAGTGCTTTCGACGTGTTCTGGCTCATGACCTCGATCATGTGCTCCGGCATGCGCCATTGGCGGTTCAAGACGGCCTCGGCGTGGACTTTATTCAAACGAGCGCGGACGTTGTCGACGTGCTCTTTCGTCGCGTGGATGAGGAGCGATGTCGGTTCTTCCTGCAAGTGTTTGAGCAAGTTGCCCGAGGTGACGCTGAGCGCGCGCTCGGCGTACGGGCTGTAAAACTCTTGCGGATCTTTATGGAAATAGACGTGGTCGGTCACTTCGACGACGATGTTGTGCGCTTTCGTTTCCGATACTTCCTCGATAATTTCGTGCGCCGTCTTGAGCGGAATCGGCCGGTGCGTCACTGCGTATGACGGATCTTTCGGGTGATGGACGAGCGCGCCGTTGAAGTTGATGAGCGGTGTCGTCAAGCCGAGCTTTTCGTAATATATGATCGAGTGGCGTTGTGGGCGACCGGTCGCGATCATCACTTCATGACCCGCCTCACGGGCTGCTTGAAGCGCACGCACGTTGCGCTCACTGATCGTCTTGTCATCGCGCAACAACGTTCCATCCAAATCGACTGCGATTAAATAACGTGACATAGGGTTTCCTCTTTTCTACGAGTTGCTTATTTCTCAAACCGTACCATATTTCCCGTTTCGACGGAAAGAATATACAATCGAGGTCGCACATTTTACGGTAACAATGCTATACTAAGGACGTATGAATTTTTCATGAATCATCTGTGAGATGGAGGGGACTATCGATGCGTTACTTAGTCACATTGTTCTGGGCGATCTTGCTTTCGAATACAGCAATCTTTATCATTTCTGCTGTCGATGGCGTGACGTTCAACGCGATGCTCGCGACATTCTTTGGCGTCGTCATCACGATCTTTATTGTACTCTTGGACACGCTTAACCAAGATATGGGGATTAGCGACGTCGCACAAGAGAAGTAAGACGTCTACAACCAAGCTGGCTCATATCCGAGTCAGTTCTTTTTATATTATTAGGAGGAATCGAATATGAAAAACAATGCCAAACGGGCGAACTTCATCACGTTCGCCATCATCGGAGTCATCATCGTCATCGGTCTCGGCTTGTTGTTCTTCTTGAACAACGCGAACGAGGAGACGGGCGTCAACGCCGTCACACCTGACGAGCTCGAGACGAAGATTTCAGAAGAAGAGGAAGTCGTCGTCTACTTCTGGCAGACAGGTTGCGAATACTGTGAGCAAGTCAAACCATACGTCGAGCCACTCATCGAAGAGAATGACGCCGTCTCCATCAACTTGGCCGACCACAACGTCTGGACGACTTATGGCATCAACGGGACACCGACGATGATTCGTTTCCAAGATGGAAAAGAAGTCGGACGTGTTGAAGGAGCGGTCTCTGAGCAACAGTATGAAACGTTCTTTAAAAACGAGGAGGGCACACAGTGATCAAAAGCCGCTTATATCAGACTTTGTTTGAATTGAACGCGACCCCGGTCATTGCCAAGCGACTCCGTGCCTTCGCTGAATCGTCAGCGAGCCGGGCTTTCATCCCGTCGTTTGCGAAAACGTATCAAATCAACGTTGATGAAGCGGCGGAACCGATTGAGGCTTATCCGAGCCTGCACGCCTTTTTCACACGTCATTTGAAAGACGGGGTCCGGCCGATTGACGCCAACCCGAACTCGGTCGTCTCACCATGCGACGGCAAACTGTCCATCGTGGCCGATATTACGGACGACAGCCGCTTCGAGGTCAAAGGTCAGTCGTACACGCTCGCCGAGCTGCTCGGCTCGCAACAAGAAGCAAGACGTTACGCCGGCGGTACGGTCTGTGTCCTTTATTTGAGCCCGCGTGACTATCACCGCGTACACGTCCCGCTCGCCGGGCGGGTGCTCAGTCATTATGAACTCGGTGACCGTTCGGCACCGGTGAATGACATCGGGTTGACGAAGACGGTTCGTCCGCTCTCACGCAACTATCGTCGCGTTACGCGCTTCGAGACGGCCGTTGGAGTATACGAGCACATCATGGTCGGGGCGTTGAACGTCAATACGATCGAATGGACGCTTGAAGGCGAACACGCGGGCAAAGGCGACGAGGTCGGTTATTTCTCATTCGGCTCGACCGTCATCCTTTGTTTTGAGAAAGGCCGCGTCACCATCGACCCAGCCAAAATCGGCCCGGTTCGACTCGGAGAAGTCATCGGGACGATGCAAAACGGTTGATTTTTTAAAACTTTTTCAGGCCGACCGAACGATACACTAGTCGTTTGGTCGGTTTTCGTTTACCATAGAAGGGATATCACTACATGTATAGTAGTTGAATCGCTTTAGCTAATTGGAGGAATTTAACCGTGTTTAATCGACTTTATCCGAAACAGTTCGTCGCGTCAGTATTTGACATCGACCTTGAAGAATTGAAAGACCGTGGGGTACGTGTAATTTTGACGGACCTTGATAATACACTCGTGGCCTGGGATGTCCCGCACGCACCAGAGCTTCTTTTGCTATGGCTTGAAAAAGTGAAGTCACACGGCCTCGATGTCATCGTCGTCTCGAATAATAACGAGAACCGCGTACGTACGTTCACGGAACCGCTCGGCCTTCACTATGTGGCACGTGCGAAAAAGCCGTTACCGTCTGGATTCAAACAGGCGCTCGCAAAATATGGCTATTCGACGAAAGAAGCCATTTTCTTAGGCGATCAATTGTTCACGGACGTACTCGGTGCCAACATGGCCGGGATTCATGTCATCCACGTGCAACCGGTCGTCAAGACGGACGGACTCGTCACGAAGTTCAATCGCATGCTTGAAAAAGTCGTGTTCGCCCATATGAAACGTCGCGGAAAGTACGTGTTGATCACGAAAAAAGTTGAGGAGCTCGCCGTCGATGCGAAGCGCGCCAAAGTGGCCGTCGCCGAGAAAATCGGTGAAGCGATGCACTCACGTTCCGAAGATTCACATAAAAAAGATGAATAAGGACCTCGAACGCACAGGAAGAAGGAGGCTGTCCATGTACGGCGCGTAAGGCGTCGGAATTAACGCTTCAGGAGTAGCGGCGAGGCGCTACAGTGAATGAAGAAGAGGCAACTTAAATGACAGCAGACAACATTATGGAAGAAACAACACGTTATTGCGCCGGTTGCGGTGTCGCTATTCAAACGGAAGACCCGACCGGTGCCGGTTATGCACCAAAATCGGCACTCGATCGCGAGATCGTCATTTGCCAACGTTGCTTCAAATTGAAGCACTACAATCAAATTCAAGACGTCGAATTGACAGATGACGACTTCTTGCGCATCTTGAACGGCATCAGTGCTAAAGAAGCGCTCGTCATTAAAATCGTCGATATTTTTGACTTCAACGGTAGCTGGTTGCCAGGGCTTCAACGCTCAGTCGGCACGAACCCGGTCCTCTTGGTCGGAAACAAAGTCGACTTATTACCGAAGTCGGTCAACCCGAACCGGATGGCCAACTGGATGAAGTCTGAAGCGAAAGAGCTCGGCTTGAACCCGGTCGATGTGCACTTGATCAGTGCCAAAAAAGGGCACGGCATCGACGAGCTCGCAGAGAAAATTGAGTACTATCGTAAAGGCAAGGACGTCTATGTCGTCGGTTGTACGAACGTCGGGAAGTCGACGCTCATCAACCAAATCATCAAGCGTTTCGGAGCAGAAGACGAGGCCATCATCACGGTCAGTCATTTCCCGGGAACGACGCTCGATTTGATTGACGTCCCGCTCGACGATGATGCGAACCTGTACGATACGCCGGGGATTATCAACCGTCATCAAATGGCGCATTATGTCGATGCGAAAGATTTGAAGACGATCACCCCGAAAAAAGAGATTAAGCCGCACGTGTTCCAGTTGAACCCGCAGCAGACGCTCTTCTTCGGTGGACTCGCCCGTCTCGACTACATGGAAGGCAACAAGCGCTCGTTCGTTGTCTACATGTCGAACGAGTTGAAGACACACCGGACCAAGCTCGACAAAGCAGATGAACTATACGAAAACCATATCGGTAAAATGCTCAATCCGCCGAACGAGAAAACGTTGCAATTGTTGCCTCCGCTCGTGCGTCACGAGTTCAGTCTCCGTGACGGCGTCAAGACAGACATCGTCTTCAGCGGACTCGGTTGGGTCGCGATTCACGGAAAAGGTGGACGCATCGCCGCGTGGGCACCAAAAGGAGTTGCCGTCACATTACGTGAGGCGCTCGTATGAGACTGGCCGTCATCGGTCACCCGATTGCTCATTCGCTCTCTCCCGTCCTGCACGAGCAGTGGCTGAGAGCGTCTGGGCTTTTCGGGCGCTATGAGGCGCTTGACGTCACCCCGGACGAACTCGCGGACTTGTTTCAAAAGATGCGTGACGGCGTCTGGGACGGTTTCAACGTCACCATCCCGTATAAAGAGGCTGTCATCCCGTACCTGGACGAGCTTGATCAGGCGGCCGAAGCCGCCGGTGCCGTCAATACGGTGTATAAGCGGGACGGGAAGCTGATTGGGACGAATACGGACGGGGCTGGCCTCGTCGCCGCGCTCGACCGCTGGACCGATTGGACGGGCCATGTGCTCGTCATCGGGGCGGGTGGGGCAGCGCGCGGCATCATCAGTGCCTTGCCGACCCGTGACGTTACGGTCACAAATCGAACGATGGAACGGGCGGAGAGTCTCGCGGACGCGTTCGGGATTGAGGCGCAGGCGCTCACAGATGTCGAGATCGCACGGTATGACGTCATCATCCAGACGACATCGGTCGGCATGGACGGCGTCGATTCACCACGATCGTTAAAAGGTTTACGACAAAACACTGTCGTTTGTGATATCATATATCGTCCACTCGTCACACCGTTTTTAAAGGAAGCCGCCAAAGCAGACGCGAAAATCGTCAACGGAACTGCCATGTTCGTCGGACAAGGCGCTTTGGCGTTTGAATATTGGACAGGTGTGAGACCGGATCAACTTGTCGGAATGAAGTTAATTGAACGCTTATTGGAGGAATAAATAGTATGTTATCAGGTAAACAAAAACGCTTTTTACGTGCCGAGGCACACCACCTCTCGCCGATTTATCAAGTCGGAAAAAATGGAGTGAGTGAAGCGATGTGCAAAGACATTAGCGACGCGCTCGAAAAACGTGAGCTCTTGAAAGTTCAAGTGCTTCAAAACTGTACCGATACGCCGAAAGACGTAGCCGGAGAATTGGCTGAAGGCACGAAAGCCGAAGTCGTTCAAGTCATCGGAAAAGTCATCGTCTTGTACAAACAGGCGACTGAGAAAGAAAATCGCCAAATCAAACTCCCATGAGCCGCATCGGCCTGATGGGAGGCACGTTCGACCCGCCACATCTCGGTCATTTATTGATCGCCGAACAGGCGCGCGAACAGTTGGAACTCGATGAGGTCTGGTTTCTGCCGGCGGCGATTCCGCCGCACAAGGCGGGCTTCAGCCCGGCTAAAGACCGAATCGAAATGACTCGGCGGGCGATTGCGGATCAACCTGCGTTCAAACTGAGCTTGATTGAGTTTGAACGTGACGAACCGTCCTATACGGTCGAGACGATGAGACGGTTGCGGGACTTGTATCCGGACGACACATTCTTCTTCTTGATTGGGGCGGACTCGCTCGAATCACTCGAAAAGTGGTACGATTACGAGACGCTCGTCACCCTCGTCACGTTCGGGGCTGTCGCGCGTCCGGGCAGCCGATACCGCATCCCGAAACAGGCAGATGTGCGCACGATCGATATGCCGCAACTCGAGATCTCGTCGACCGATATCCGGGAGCGGACGAGACGGGACAAGTCCATCAAATATCTCGTCCCGCTCGATGTCGAAACTTATATCAAGGAGCGCGACTTGTATGACGTATGAGGAAGCACAATCATTGATTGAGGCGACGTTGCCCGAGAAACGCTACATCCACACGCTCGGTGTCGTCGAGACGGCCGACCGGTTGGCCCGCTTGTACGGGGCCGATGTGGAAGCGGCGCGACTCGCGGCGATGTTGCACGACTATGCGAAATATTTGGATGCCGACATGATGCGGCAAGTCGTGGTCGAGGAGAACCTCAATCCGAGCTTGCTTGAGTTCGATGACGAGCTGTTGCATGCGCCGGTCGGGGCCATCCTGTTAGACCGAGCGTACGACCTTGACCCGGCCGTCGTGTCGGCCATCAAGAATCATACGACAGGAGAACCGGGCATGTCCCGGATCGACCAGATTTTATTCGTCGCGGACGCGATCGAACCGAATCGGTCGTATCCGGGCGTCGACGTCTTGCGTGACCTCGCGGATCGTTCGCTCGAAGCGGCCGTCGTCGCGACGTTGCGCCATACGATTGCTTATTTATTGAACAAGTCGGTGCGGATTTTCCCGCTGACGATTGAGACGTATAACCATTTTGTGAAAACACCCTAGGAGGTACAGTATGACTGTAAAAGAAGAATTAGAATTGATCGTGAAGGCCGCTGACGATAAGCGTGCCGAAGATATCGTCGTCCTCGACATGGAAGGCATCTCACCGGTCGCAGATTATTTCGTCATCTGCCACGGTAATTCAGAGAAGCAAGTCCAAGCAATCGCGCGCGAAATCAAAGACGTGGCCGGCGAGCATGAGCTCCCGCTCCACAAATTCGAAGGCATGGACTCGGCACGTTGGGTGCTCGCTGACCTCGAAAACGTCGTCGTCCATATCTTCCATCGCGATGACCGTGACTACTACAACCTTGAAAAATTGTGGGCAGATGCGCCACAAGTGGAAGTAGAAGTCGGCTAATGGCGTACGAAGGGTTCGCCTACGTCTACGATGAGTTGATGAAAGATGCCCCGTACGAGGACTGGGTCGCCTTCGTGCGTCGCCATGTCAAAGACGGTGCATCGCTTGCTGACGTCGGATGCGGGACGGGCTCGGCGACGATTCGCTTGGCGGAGCATTACGAGACAATCGGACTCGACTTATCTGAGTCGATGCTCGAAGTCGCCCAAGAGAAAGCGCTCGAGGCAGGCATCATGCTTCCGCTCTGGCAACAGGATATGCGGGAGCTTGAATTGCCACACCCAGTCGACGCCGTGACAATCCTCTGTGACTCGCTTTGCTATCTCGAGGATGAGGCCGATGTCATCGATACGTTCGAGGCGGTGTACGAACAATTGAAACCGGGCGGCATGTTCATCTTTGATGTGCATTCGCCGAACAAGATGCAGACGCTCTTCAATCAGAAGACGTATGCCTCGAACGGGGAAGATTGTTCGTATATCTGGTTCGCCGACCCGGGCGAAGCACCGCTCTCGGTCGTTCACGATTTGACGTTCTTCGTCGCCCTCGAGGATGGCACGTATGATCGCGTCGAGGAGACGCATGAGCAACGGACGTATGAGTCGGGGCAGTATATGCAATGGCTCATCGGGGTCGGCTTCCATGTGAAATCGGTCACCGCTGACTTCACGGACCAAGCTCCGGGCCCGAACGCAGAACGAATCTTTTTTGTCGCCCAGAAATAAACGAGACCCCATCGCGGATTTGCGATGGGGTCTCGAGCTGTTAACGAATCAAATCGCAACATGCGGTCTGATTCTTTTTTTATTGATGGTTCTGCCCGAAGTGAAGCATTGTTGCAGTCATGTTTGCCCAATTCGTGTTTCCGTGCCTCCAAGTCAGGTGTTTAATACTTGACTTATAAAGGCAGCTTTAGCTTGAGTATACTTTTCTCGGTCATTACGAAATTCTTTTGCTAAATGCCTTTTAAGAAGCCCGTACTCTTTTACAAGCGAAGGATTGTCTCGTAATTTATCTCGAAACTCAATCTGTTTTCCCCAACGATCTTCTGCCACTTTCATGATGTGTAAATGAGCAACTCGCTTATCATTTTTTACTTTCACAAAAAATCTCCGCCAGGTTTGTCCATCTAGTTCAGGTGGTACATAGTGCCAATCATGCAACGTTAATGTATCAACAATATCGTGGATTTTTTCAAACGATTCGATACTAATCATCACATCTATAATAGGTTTTGCGGGTAGACCAGGAACGGCCGTACTACCTATGTGTTCTGCTTCCTTGATGTCAAACTTTGAAAGTAAGTCGAACAACTCTCTTGTTTCTTGTAGACCTAACCGTGCCCACTGCACGTTAGAATCTTCTATTTCAATAGTCTCATAAGCCCAAATTGGAATATTTGAGTGCTCGTGTTTGTCTTCTTTCATGAGTTTATCCCATCTCCCTGAAAGTTTTTTTCACTTTATACCCAGAACCTCATTTTTAAACGCGATATAGAGAACCAGATAATTTTTATCTCATTTTGCTTACAGCCTTGTTTCTCCGTTCACAAGTAATTCAATGTTGATTCATGGCCCCGTCATAATGCTAATCATAAAAAGAGTCGAAAGACCCCATTGCAAGTAGCATGGGGTCTTTGTCATGGTCAAGCCTCGTGACTGAATTGCCATTGGACACCGAAACGGTCTTCGACCATGCCATACGCCTTGCTCCAGAACGTCTCTTGGAGCGGCATAAGGACACGGCCACCGGCAGATAAAGCCTCGAATTCTCGACGGATGGCGTGGAGGTCATCTGTCACGACGGCGAGTGTGATGTTCTGCCCGAACGTGACCGGACCGTCCGGCATAGCGTCCGAAAACATGAGCGATGTACCATGGACGCTCAGACGGGCATGGAGGACGAGGTCGGCCAGCTCGTCCGGTACAGGTTCACCGTCCGGTCCAGGCTGGGCACCGAACGTCATGATGTCCGGGGCGGGCTCGGCGAAGACGTCGGCATAAAACAGGACGGCGTCGCGACAGTCGCCATTGAAATTGAGATAAGGGTTGATCGGCATGAGTGTTCCTCCTCGAATCGTTTCTTTCAGTATGAGACAAACGGATGACGGAAGAATCCGACAAAAGCACGAATTTTCGGATAAGGTTGTTGAAACGGTCGCTGAAACGGGAATGGAGTAGATGAGACATTCTTACGAAAGAAGGCGTAAGGAGATGAAACTGACACGAGGACGTCTACTAGAATTCGGGTTCGTGTTGTTCATGGCGGTCATACTCGTCACGTCGATCATCGAAGGAGAGTGGTTTGACGCGAGCGTCGCCGGGGCGGGGATCGTGTCGGGTTTGATTCCGTTCATCCTCGAGAAGACGTTCAAAACCGAGTTCGACGCTAAAATGAAAGTCGCCTATATCTTATTCTTGTTTGCGTCGCAGTACTTGGGGTCGATTGTCGGATTGTATTCGAACGGTTGGTGGGACACGTTTCTTCACGTGTTGAGTGGGGTGTTTTTGGCGTTTCTCGGCTTCGATTTCTTAAGTCGACTTGATGAGGACATCCGACTTGAGATGCCGAAGCGGTTCGTCTTCGTCTATATCGTCGTCTTCGCGATGGCCGGGGCGGCACTTTGGGAAATGTATGAATTCACATCGGACTTGCTATTGAACACGACGATGCAAGGGAACGGGAACGACGACACGATGGTCGATCTCGTTGCCGGATCACTCGGCGGCATCATCGCGGCCTTGCTCGTGACCGAGATTCACCGAAAAGAACAACATAAGAAACGTAAAAACTGAAAGCGATTGCAAAACGCCCGAGTATTGCTCGAGCGTTTTATTTGTAATAATTATTATCTTTTAATATCATTAACTTTGTAAGAATGATTATAAAGAGGAGGCAACAATATGGATCAACATCGTCGTCTAACTACTAACCAAGGCGTCCCAATCGGGGATAACGCCAACTCCATCACAGCGGGTCGCCGCGGCCCCACACTTCTCGAAGATTATCAACTCATTGAAAAACTCGCCCACTTTGACCGTGAGCGCGTGCCGGAGCGGGTCGTTCATGCTCGTGGTGCCGGAGCACACGGTGTCTTCAAAGTTAAAAATAGCATGAAACGATATACAAAAGCCAAATTTTTGCAGGAAGAAGGGCAAGAGACTCCAATCTTCGCTCGCTTCTCAACCGTCATCCATGGTCTTGGCTCACCAGAGACGCTTCGTGACCCACGTGGATTCTCGGTCAAGTTTTACACGGAAGAAGGGAACTATGATTTCGTCGGAAACAACTTACCGGTCTTCTTTATCCGTGACGCCATCAAATTCCCAGACGTGATCCACTCACTTAAACCGGACCCACGGACGAACTTGCAAGACCCAGACCGTTTCTTCGACTTCATGTCGCTCACGCCGGAATCGACGAGCATGCTCATCCACTTGTTCAGCGATGAAGGGATTCCAGCCTCATACCGTCATATGCGCGGTTCATCGGTCCACTCATTCAAATGGGTCAACGAATACGGAAACACGGTGTACATAAAACTCCGTTGGGTCCCGAAACAAGGCATTAAAAACTTGTCGATGGAAGAAGCGGCGAAAGTACAGGCCGAAGACTTCAACCATGCGACACGCGACTTGTTCAACGCCATCGAGGAAGGCGACTTCCCAGAATGGGATCTCTACGTCCAAATCCTCGACCCGGCCGATATGGATAACTTCGATTTCGATCCGCTCGACGCGACAAAAGACTGGTTCGAAGATGTCATCCCGTATCAACTCGTCGGTACGATGACGCTTAACAAAAACGTCGACAACTATTTTGCCGAGACGGAATCTGTCGGATTCAACCCGGGCGTGCTCGTACCTGGGATTCAACCGTCTGAAGACAAGATGCTCCAAGGTCGCTTGTTCTCCTATTCGGATACGCAACGTTATCGTATCGGGGCGAACTACTTGCAGCTCCCGATCAACTGTCCGTTCGCACAAGTGTCGAACAATCAGCGTGATGGCGTGATGCCGTTCAAACAACAGACGAGCCCGGTCAACTATGAACCGAACCGCTATGAGGACGCACCGAAACCGGACGCGGCTTATATCGAGACGGAACAACCAATCTCAGGAGTGGCTGGACGTCAAAAAATCGAGAAGACAAATGACTTCGGTCAAGCTGGAGAAGTGTACCGTCGCTACTCGGAAGAAGAGAAGACGGCACTCGTGAACAACTTGGTGGCGCACATTAAAGAAGTCCGCCATGAAAACACGGTGCTCCTCTTGATCTGCAACTTCTATCGGGCCGACCGCGACCTCGGCGCGCGTCTCTCAGAAGCACTCAACGTCGATATCACACCGTTTTTGAATCAAGTCACAGAATAAACACGTAAGCAGAGTGGGAAAACACTGGGCTAACCTAAATTTTTGAGACAATATAAAAACACCTTCGCAGTGGTACACTTAAAAAAAGTGCTAGCATCGGAGGTGTTTTTGCG